>CBDUUO010000238.1:0-5303 GCA_965370395.1 uncultured bacterium | reverse complement strand
ACCTTTTTAGCCAGCAATGGATAAATAAAGGCTTCGAATACAAAATACCCTCCAATCAAGATCATAATCCCAACAGCAAGGGCCAACACCGGACGCGTCAGGGTATCCCCCCTGGATTTTCCTCCAATTAAACCGACAGCCAGCCCTTCTAAACATTTCACTAAGGCTGTGGCCAGAATAAACTGAGGGAACCCAATAGCATCTGCCAGAGCCGGACCGATCAATCCTACCAATGCGCCGATTAAAGGACCATATAAAAGCGCAGCGATCATCACAAAGGTATCACCCAGATTGAAATAACCGCCAGTGGCCGGAATAGGAATGCGGATCACAATTGTTCCGACAAATGCCAGAGTTGAAAAAGCCGCGATAATACCTACGTTTACTAATTGCTTGACATCTGATTGGTCTGCCATATTCGTGTCCCTTTCTACTTATCTTTATCCTTTTTCCGATCCGGCAGCTGTGAAATCTCCACTGCCCAGAGGGGAATATACTGGATGGAGGCACATATACCCTCAACAGCAAGCTGGATCATTTCTCTGATCAGGCTCTTCAGCTTTCGATGGATGTTTCGTCCTCTTCCGGTAAGAGATAATTCTGATTCCAGCATAAGTTCGCGGCGCGCCCATTGATTGTAATGCCGTTCTTCCCTGAGGGTTTCAAGGATGCTGGGGATAACAGAATAAAGGATGTGATTAAAGACGCGAAGAAACATCAAAAAAAATCGCCGGGGTTTTGAAACTCCCGATCTGCTTTTTAAAAGATTATACTCGAATTCATGAAACGGAACAACGGCAATCATTGTCAGCGCCAGAGGAATCACCGTCAACATAGTCATGCACAGGGAAACGTAGTGCGGACTGTACGCTGAAGGACCGTCCGCATAACCCAGTCCTGACCAATAGATCATGTAGGAAATAGCTGCCCCCAAAAAAACCACCGGTAAGGAGATCAAAGCCGCAATGGCCACAGTATTTTCAAAAAACCGCTTCCCATTAACTGCCAGAACGGATGAATTGATTAAAAGGAAGTATAGAAACCACCCCTTGGTTATGCCGGGAATGATTTCTGAATCTACTAGATTAAGCGGATATCCGCTAAAAGCCGGTACTGACAGGATGACAAATAAAAAAAATTTTAACTTCCAGTTCATATCGAGAACAGGCGAATGCAGCATAAACATATTAATCATCGAGCATTGCGTCTTCAGGGTCGCTTATCTCGGTCGGCACTGCAGTTAGATTGATATTAAAAGAATATTTTCCACTCTCTTCCATCTTTTTAGCGGTTCGTTGTACCCGCAGGACGCTGTTTGCCAGAGTGAACCACCAGGGTTTATGCGAAATGAGTATAACCGGTACGCCAAACTCGTGGCAGACTGAAATGATGGCTGACACAAAAGCAATTGCTGCCGCCCGCGTCAGCCCCCAGTCGGGTTCATCAATAATTAAAGCCGATGGCTCACCGCACAGCCGGATGGCAACAAGGACTGCCT
The DNA here is from genome assembly GCA_965370395.1 of uncultured bacterium. Lineage (GTDB taxonomy): Bacteria > Desulfobacterota > Desulfobacteria > Desulfobacterales > JAHEIW01 > JAHEIW01. Next base: position 3,805 of record CBDUUO010000238.1, on the reverse strand, counting down.
TGACTTCTAGCAGAGAACGAAATCCCCAGTCTTCGAAAGGGTCAGATGGAATATATCCTGAGGTCGACTCTTTTGCACAGGATCGATAGGCGTTTAGTATTTTTTCATACAAAGCCATGGGCTTGGCCATGTCCTGACAGATGGCCGAACGGGCAATGGCGTCAAATGATCGCAACAGAGTTTGCGTGATCACATCCTGAAACAACAGTCTGGGCGGACCTGTCTTTCCTTCACATCCGATTTCGGCAGCACCTTGATAGGATTGGGCGCCGGCCAGCGCTTTGGCCACTAAACTTTTACCCTGGCCATTGTTACCAATTATTAAACACGGAGAGGAAAGTTTTTGGTGAAAATTTCCCACTCTTGCATAGGTTTGTTCAGAATATATCGGATTCAGAGATGACCCCAATAAAATGCGAACATCGTCCAAATTTAAATTGAACTCGATCCTGAAATTCCTGACTTCCAAACAGGCTTCATGTCCGCTGACCGTTTCGTTGGAATCTTCGCCTTCCAGGGCAAACAAATCAACCGGAATGTCCCGATTACGGTAATGTTGAAATAGATTTGTAAAGTAAACAAAATTTTCTCGGGACAACCAGCTAAACGGGCTGGCGATGATCAACCGATTGCTAGAACTTGAAACCACAAAAGATTTGGCCAGCGAAACTTTTACAGTCTCACCTCCGGACAGGGTTCGAATGGGTTGATAAAGGTTCTCCATGATACCAAAGACCTCGGCGATTTCGGGTATATTGACTGAAAGCTGGTTATCCCCGCGCCGGACACGCAGGGCGGCTGCGGCCAAAACTTGCCAAGGAGTGCCAAATGCCAGACAGTCACGGGGATTGCTGGTGATATAGGCGATGGGTTGTTTGATGAATTGAAGTAACTCATTGAGCGTTATTTTGCCAAAGTCTTTCCAGAACAATTTTGGCCCGGCATACTTTCGGGGAATAAGCGTAAATACGCGCTTGCGAAAGGCTTCTTCCCTTTCCTCATAGGTACCAAAGTAGGTGGTGGCATTTTTTAGTTGGTCTTTCATCAATTTTCACCAAGCTGCCGGACCAGCTCTCGACTCATCCGAATCTTTGAATTTGAAGATATATTTCAAAGATCTTATTTTAAAGAGAACGCGATATAAAACAAGATAAAAATCATTTTGATCTTTAATCATAAAATGATGAAGTTTTTTCTTACTTCGATATTCAACATTCTATATTCGATATTTTGCGTTTCGTGATTTAAATGTTTAGTTAAATAGGTTCGATGGGTATGAGTTCAGCCAATGAGGCCGACCGAGAAAGCCAAAAGGAACTGCCCGCCATAATATAATGGCAAACCGATGAGCCGATTGACAAATTCGCTCTTTAAAAATCGCTGTCGGGCAACAAAGACATCAGAGACATAAAAACCCAGTGCCCCCACAAATGCCGCCACGCGGCCCGCTGGTTTTAGTTCGCCGGCACCCACCACCGACCAGGCGCTCACGACCATCGCGGTGATCACCAGAATATAGAATATCACCGGAATTTTCATAGATCCCAGATGGGGCCGCAGCCACAAAAATACGCCGCCGCCGGCAAGCAGGCTTATTGCCAGACCAACGCCGGTCCACTGATTGATTCCGGCCGCATAAAAAAAGGCGCCAACATAAAACACATGCCCCAGCAAAAAGGACCCCAGGCCATAAAGCAACATCTTTTTGCCGGGAAAAGCCAGCAAAACATCCCCTGCCAGGCAAAAAATCATACCGATCAGCAGAAAACGGTAATAGGGGAAAATGGGATGGGGTTGAACCACAGCGGTAAAAATGAAAAGGGAGGAAAGTGCGGTTTTAACGACCCGTTTGGCTTTCAGGGCTTCCTTCTTTTCACAATACAGAAGACCTGCCAGCAAACCTGCAGCGAATACAACGAGTAAAAAATTAATCATAGTGATTTATTGGTCGCCGAAGAACTTACATGTGGAGGTTGGCCAAGGGCCTCAAATAGGTTTCAGGTGTCAGTGTTCAGGTGTCAGGAACCGGTAGGTTTCAGGTGTCAGGTTTCAGTGTTCAGCATCCGATCCGGCGGAATTTCAGTTCGATCATTTCTGAAACCTGACACCCGACACCTGAAACCTAAAAAACTTAAACCAATCCCTGATCAAGCATAGCATCCACCACCTTAACAAAACCGGCGATGTTGGCACCGTTCACATAATTGCCCGGAGTGCCGTATTGCTCGGCTGCCTCCAGCGAGGTCTGGTGAATGCTTTTCATGATCATCTTTAGCCGGTTGTCGACTTCTTCGCGGGTCCACACCAGACGCATGCTGTTTTGGGTCATTTCCAGGCCCGAAACCGATACACCCCCGGCATTGGCGGCTTTTCCGGGTCCGTAGAGGAGTTTTTCCTGCAAAAAGATATCGACCCCTTCCGGCACGGTCGGCATATTGGCCCCTTCACTGACAAGCAACACGCCGTTATTGACCAGATTCTGGGCATCTTTGGTGTTTATTTCATTTTGAGTCGCGCTGGGAAAAGCACAATTGGCCTTATGGTTCCAGAGTGGATTATGATCCAATGCCGGATCAACAACAGTATAAACAGCCTCTGAATACTTGTCGGCATATTCTTTGATCCGGCCCCTGCGAACGTTTTTGAGCACTTTGATAAATTCCAGCTTCTTTGAATCGATGCCCTTTTCATCGTAAATATAACCGGAGGAATCCGAGAGGGTGATCACCTTGGCCCCCAGTTCAATTAATTTTTCGGTGGTAAACTGCGCCACATTGCCCGATCCTGAAACCAGACAGGTTTTGCCCTTCAGGGTTTCGTTGCGGGTGGCAATCATTTCAACCGCAAAATACACCGAACCGTATCCGGTGGCCTCGGGACGGATCAGACTGCCGCCCCAGTTGAGCCCTTTACCGGTTAATACGCCGGTAAATTCATTGCGCAATTTTTTGTACATACCGAAAAGATAACCGATCTCTCTGGCACCGACGCCGATATCTCCGGCGGGCACATCGGTGTTGGGCCCGATATGGCGAAATAACTCGCACATAAAACTGTGGCAAAAGCGCATCACTTCGTAATCTGATTTGCCTTTGGGATCAAAATCCGACCCGCCCTTGCCGCCGCCCATTGGCAGCGTGGTCAGTGCATTTTTAAATACCTGTTCAAAAGCGAGAAACTTAAGAATACCCAGATTGACGGATGGGTGAAAACGCAGCCCGCCTTTGTAAGGGCCCAGGGCGCTGTTCATTTCGATCCGAAATCCCCGGTTCACCTGGATTTCTCCCTGGTCGTCCATCCACGGTACCCTGAAAATGATGATACGCTCGGGCTCAACAAGCCTTTCCGGTATCTTGGCCTGGCGGTAAATCGGGTTTTGGTCCAGGACCGGCTTTACCGATTCCATAACTTCGTTGACCGCCTGATAAAATTCATTTTCCTGCGGATCCCTGTTCTTTACGATGTTTAATATATCTGACATGTCTCCTCCCTCAATGTTCGGATCGGAACTTCGATCAAAATCGGTATTGAGTGCTCAATATTGATGAATTCGTAAAAAGGTTGCTTTTCTGACTTTTTACGAGATTATCAATATTGGACTTGCGATTATTTTGCAAGTATTTATGCCTTCCGGGTGTATTTAACAACCTGGTTGCGGCCGGCCCTTTTAGCGGCATACATGGCCGCGTCCGCTTTCTTGATAAGGTCTTCTGGATCCGCGCCATCATATGGATAAGTGGCGATTCCCAGGCTGATGGTGATGGGGGGGAAATCCTCAAATTTCATCTCTGACAAATTTTTTCTT
>CBDUUO010000237.1:0-5327 GCA_965370395.1 uncultured bacterium | reverse complement strand
ACGTTTTTTTGACAACCACTATCTAACAGGAGAAGACTTTGGCACACTGGAATTACAGGGAAGAACTGAGCCATGCCGATAAATTGAGGCGCTCCTACTATGAGTTGTTGAGGGATGAGCTGGATCAATTTCTACTGCAATATGCCCTTATTGATTCATACAAAACTTTCAGCTCCCATCAAATTCCTTTCCCGTTTGTTGAAAAGCGGGAGTTGAAGCCGCGCGGGCGTATTCCCGATCAGGAATACGAATCCCAGAACGCATTTCTTGTCATTTTTGTAGAAGATTCGGTACTGCCGGAACATAAAAAGTACATCCGGTTTTTCGATGTCAACAAAACCACCAAGAAGAATCTTTTGCGCTTTAAAACACTGCCCCTTGCAGATGAGTTCGACCGCAACTGGAAATATCTGGAATCCATCCATTTTAAAAGTTTTTTAAAAATTATGATGCCGGTGGATTATGCCCTGCTGATACAGGGCGACTCCGCCAGCCTGGCAACGAAGCGATATGGACTTACCCATTTTCATGTACGGGTCGATTGGCCCATAACTGAAGCTGCGGAAGATATGGCGCGGAGCTTGAGGTATATTTCCAAGGATATCTTCGAAAAGGGCGACAAGTATGCCGAAGATCTCCAGAAGAAGTTTTTTGAATATTACGGACTTCCGGTGATGGTGGGCGGAAGGCGGACGGCAGCCATAGTCGCTGCCCAGTATCTTAAACGGATTCCGGGGATCTCTACTGTATATGTGGGCAGCAGTGAATCCAGAGCATTGATTCGCATCTCCGAACGGGGTGTCTCCAAATCGGTTTTGATGAAACGCTCCCTCAAGGAATTGGATGAAATCGCTGAAGGCTTCGGTCTGTCGCCCCGGGCTTTCAAAAAGAATTATGTCGTGGCGCGGGAGAAAAGATGCGGGATTTGCATTTTCCAGGCAAGCTATGCCCGAACCTACCATGCCCGTGAACCAGAAGATAGCAAACTGAGAGACGTTAAACCGGACCCGCACTGGCTAACGGTCGGCGAGCAGCACATCCTTCCGAAACCGGGGGTATTGAAATACCCTCCAATTCCGCTAAACCTCATCTACACATAGTCGATTATTATTATTTAATTTAGTGCCCAATACCGGACCGAGCCGCATCCCGGAAGTGACTAAAGTGAACTAAAGTTGGAAGTGACTAAAGTTAAGGAGTCGCTGCGCTCCATCTTTTTTATATAAATGGTAGAATGCCTTAACTTTAGGCATTTTAGTTCACTTTAGCTCATTTTAGGCACTTTTTTTTTAAAGCTTTTTCATCATGGCGATTTCATCGCAGTCCGGGAATTTAATACAGATGATGCAATCCGCCCAGATTTTCAGTGGGAGCTCGGATCGCTCGATTTGAACGAAGCCGAATTGCTTGAAAAAGTCCGGCTTGTAGGTGAGGGTGAACACATTTTTGACATTAAACGATTTAGCCTCCTGTAAAACCGTTTCCGCAAGCTTTGTTCCGATATTTTTACCCAGGTGTTCGGGAAGAACAGCCAGGGATCGAATTTCGGCAAGGTCTTCCCAGCAGAACTGCAGGGCGCAGCAGCCGATCAACTGATTATTGTTCTCATCCATATACACAGAAAAATCCCTGATATGGTCGTATAACTGACTTAACGGACGTGCCAGAAGTTCCTCTTTTTTGCCATATTCCTGCAAAAGCCTGTGAATCGATTTTACGTCTTTGATGGTTGCTTTTTGAATCATACTGATGCCTTCATAACATTGTTTGTTGTTTAATTAAACCACTCAGAATTTCTATAACTTAATGAAAATATAAGAGAATTTTCGAGGCCTGAGTTTTGTCTCAATCATGGAATAATGGAATAGTGGAATGATGGAATAATGTTTTTTTAAAGGATATTATCCATTTTTAATTTTATCGTCAAGACGATTATTGCCATTAACCCAACAGTCCTGCATCCTCTCCGAGCCGTAGGCTCTACGGGCCGGAGGTCAAAACCCATTTTTCCAATGTTCCAGCATTCCAACATTCCAATTGGGGCGAAGCCCCTAACTTGACCTAATTTCAGCGATGCTTTGCGGGCTCGGTGCCTTTTTTAAACAGGGCAACAACAGATTGCTTTGAATCTTCCGGCTGCGGTAAACCGGTGATGGGATCCATGCGGATCTGGCTGACATCATCGGGAATGTCGAAGTATTGATGCGGCTCATTTTGAAGGGCCGCATTCATAAAGTCAATCCATATGGGTAAAGCGGCTTTGGCCCCGGTTTCCTTCGCACCCAGGCTACCGCCGGCGTCCCGGCCGACCCAAACACCGGCAATCACACGAGGTGAAAAGCCAATGAACAAAGCGTCTTTATAGTCATTTGTCGTTCCGGTTTTTCCTGCGACAGCTCTGCCCAGAATACGAGCGCGCCTGCCGGTACCTTCTTTGATCACGCCTTCCAGCATATCGGTGACAATGGCGGCACCGGCGCGTGACATCACCAGCCTTTTGTGGGATTTGGCTCGCCAGATCACGCGACCCTGTCGATCGACAATTTCAAGAACGCCAAACGGTCTAATCTTTTCGCCTTTATTTGGAAATACAGAATATGCGGATGTCAAATCCATGAGGGTGACCTCAGATGTGCCCAGCGCCAGTGATAAATTAGAGGCCAGGTGTGATTTGATGCCGAGTTGATGGGCGAACTGGGCCACCGAATAAGGTCCCAACGTTTGCAGCAATCGAACCGCCGGGATGTTCTGGGAGATCGCCAGTGCATGGCGGAGTGTCATTTCGCCTTTATATGCTAAAGAAAAATTTTTAGGTTTCCAATCATCGCCGTCCTGCGCGCCTCGATATACAACCGGTGCATCCAGAATTCTTTTGTTTTGGGCGAAACCCTGCTCGATTGCATAGGCATAAACAAACGGCTTGAAGGCCGATCCGGGCTGTCTGAGCGCCATAGAGGCACGGTTAAAACGGCTGGTATAGAAATCTTTACCGCCCACCATGGCCAAAATGCCGCCGGTGGTTAAATCAATGGATATCAGGGCGGCCTCGGGAGCCGGTTCCTTGATTTGCGCGTGTTGCATCCGATCGGTCAGCGCCGCGAGTCCGTCAGTCACTGCCTTTTCGGCTGCCGATTGCAGCCTGGAATCGAGGGTTGTGAAAACGGATAAACCGCCTTTATACAGTCGGGTTGATCCCAGTTCATCTTCAAGAGACTTTTTAATATATTCTACAAAATAAGGTGCTTTTGACTGATTGAGCCGACGGCCATTGGTATAAAGCGCCTCTTTAACCGCCTGCTGGTAGGCCGCATCGGAAATAATGTCCGTGTCACGCATTTGCCTTAATACGATATTTCGCCTTTTGATGGCCAGATCCGGATTTACCAGCGGAGAATAGCGTGAAGGCGATTTCGGCATACCGGCTACCAGTGCACATTCAGCCAGGCTTAAATCCTTTACGGATTTACCAAAAAATAGTTTGGCTGCGGATTCCACTCCATAGGCGCCGCTGCCGAAGTAAACCTGGTTGAGGTACAATCCCAATATTTCATCTTTGGTGTAGCGGCGCTCCAGTTGAAAGGCCAAAATGGCTTCCTTTATTTTGCGCACCAGTGTTTTTCGAGGCGTTAGAAAAAGCGTTTTCGATAGCTGCTGAGTGATGGTGCTTGCGCCTTCCACGAATTTACCGGCCTTAATATCTTTGATGATTGCCCGGGCGATGCCTTTCAGGTCGACACCGCTGTGTTTATAAAATTTGCGGTCTTCTGTGGCCACCAGCGCGGCCCTTAAAAGCCGGGGAATGGTTTCCAGGGGGACAGGTTCACGTTTTTCGATAAAAAGTTCTGCTAAGACAACTTTGTCGACCGAGAAGATGCGGGTGACGGCGTCGGGTTTGAAATTTTCCAACGAGCGGATCTGGGGCAAATCGTGGGTGAGGGCAAAAAAAGCGCCCACCAGGCCGCCACAGATCACCGCGACAATTAACACGAGGAAAATCATTATTCTGTTTTTATTTAAGGATATATTCGACATGGTATACGGGGATTATTTTAAATCAAAAGGATGGGTATAGGCAAGAATTTTTGGTGTACCATTAACGGCGAGTTTGGATCCTCGTGAGGATGCTTGCAACGCTGGAGGTTAGGAGAATGGTTTTGGTCTGGTGGGAAAAAATTAACGTGGTTATCCAGAAAGAACAAGTGGTATTGAATGTGGGATCCCGGCGGCGGGAGATCATTTAATTTCGCGGCTGGAAGCCGCTCCCACAGAGAGTTTGTCTAATGGTAACTTGGACTTTCCAGATAAGCAGGTAAATCAATTTTGCTGGCTGGAAATAACCTGATTCAATTTTTCACCCAATTCGCCCATCGTATACGGTTTGGTTACCACCCCGCTAAACCCGTATTTCTCGAAGTCCGTAATTTCGGGATCATTGCAGTAGCCGCTGGATACGATGCCGGTTACGTGGGGATCAATTTTGACAAGTTCCTGGATGGCTTCTCTGCCGCCCATGCCGCCCTTAACGGTCAAATCCAATATGACGGCATCAAAGGGTTTTTTTGAATCCATGGCCTGTTTATAGTGTTTGACGGCCTCGGTTCCGTCCAGTGCAAAATCAACTTCATAACCCAGATAGCTCAATAGCTCACCGGCGAGTTTACGTATCATGGCTTCATCATCCATTACCAGAATACGGCCTTCACCAAAAATCGGGATTTCCTGCTCGGTCGTACTGGCAGCCCTTTGATTGGGGGATTTCCCGTTGGCACCGGGCAAATAGAGGTGAAAGGTGGTGCCCTGGCGGTGTTTCGACTCCACCGTCACATTGCCGCCGTGCTTTCGAATAATCGAGTGGCAGATCGATAATCCCAGGCCGGTGCCCTTTTTATTACCCATTTTTTTAGTTGAAAAATAGGGAATGAAAATTTTATCCAGATTTTTTTTAGAGATTCCTTTGCCGCAGTCGGTAATGGATATTTTTACATAGTTGCCATTTCTTAAATTGGACAAATCAACATCGCTCGGGACATTTTCGGCGCTGACTTCAAGAAGACCGCCTTCCGGCATCGCCTCGCGGGCATTCATGATCACATTGTGAATCGCCTGTCCGATCTGTCTGCTGTCCACTTCCACCGGCCAGAGTTTATCCGGGAAATTAAAATCACATTTGAGATTGGAACCGCTCAAGGTGAATTCCGTGGCGTTTTTAACCAACCTGGCGACCTCGGCAATTTTTTTATCCGGTGATCCGCCCTTGGAAAACGTGATCAGGTTTTGGGTCAAATCCTTGGCAGTTTTGGAGGCTGCCAGGGCCTGGCTTAGCAGCA
>CBDUUO010000236.1:0-5360 GCA_965370395.1 uncultured bacterium | reverse complement strand
AGAGTCGTTACGGCAACGTCTCTTTTTGATGGCCATGATGCAGCCATAAATATCATGCGCAGAATACTCCAGGATACCGGAGTGGAGGTTATTCATTTAGGACATAATCGATCGGTGCAGGAAATCGTGGAAACCGCCATTGAGGAGGATGTCCAGGGATTGGCCGTGTCGAGTTATCAGGGCGGACATGTCGAATTTTTCAAATATATGGTCGATCTTCTAAATGAAAGAGGCGCTTCTCACATCAAGGTATTCGGCGGTGGTGGCGGTGTGATTGTGCCGGATGAAATCGCAGAACTCGAAGCTTACGGGGTGACCAAGATTTACTCACCGGAAGATGGCGCCAGATTGGGACTGCAGGGAATGATTAACCACATGGTTGAGGTCATCGATTTTCCGTCTGTCACAAACAACAATTTTGATTTAAGCGACCTGAACCCCACCAACTCGCTTCTGGTGGCCAAACTGATTACCGTCGCCGAACAAGCCAAAGCCCGGGAAAACGGAAACTTCGAGGCCGTTAGAGCCCAGCTGTTAAAGAAGATTAAAAACCGCAAAGCCCCGGTTATCGGTATTACGGGAACAGGCGGTGCCGGCAAATCGTCTTTGACAGACGAGCTGATATTAAGGATGCTGCATGATCTTAAAGATGTTCATATTGCCATTATCAGCTGTGACCCATCCCGGCGAAAAACCGGCGGAGCGCTTTTGGGGGACCGAATTCGCATGAATGCCATCGGCAACCCGCGTGTTTATTTTCGTTCTCTGGCGACACGACGGTCGCGGACAGAATTGCCGGCCGTGCTCACTGAGGCGATCGAGGTGACACAGGCTGCCGGCTATGACCTGATCATTGTTGAAACAGCCGGTATTGGACAGGGAGATTCCAGTATTTCCGATTTGGTTGACTTATCTATCTATGTGATGACCAGCGAATTCGGTGCCGCCACCCAGCTTGAAAAAATTGATATGCTCGACTTTGCAGACCTGGTGGTGATCAACAAATTTGAAAAACGCGGTGGAGAGGATGCGGTGCGCGACGTTCGCAAGCAGGTCCAACGCAATCAAAAATTGTGGGATATGGATCCTGAAGAAATGCCGGTATTTGGAACCATCGCTTCCAAGTTTAATGACGATGGGGTAACCGCCTTGTATCATGCGATTATCGATAAAGTGGCCGAAAAGACCGATGTTAAATTCAAGGCCGGCTTGCCAAGACCTCAAATCAAAACATCATCGTCCAAAACCATCATCATCCCGCCGGAACGTATCCGTTATCTTTCCGAAATTGCGGATACAGTCAGGAAATACCACGAACGAACAGGCGAACAAGCGCAAAATCTTAGAAAGGTCTGGCACCTCAAAGAAACAAGCGAAGCGATTGGCGCAAATGATGAAACAGAAGATTCTCTGGAGCTAATTTCAAAGCTTAAAGATGAAATTAAAAAAGCCGAAGCTGCCCTTGAAAAAGAGACATTGGATTCCATCGAGGAATGGGAAATAATCAAAGAATCCTACAGTAAAGATGAGCTGGTGTACCAGGTTCGGGATCGAGAAATCAGGGTTCCCTTATATACCGAATCATTATCTCATACCCGCATCCCCAAGATTGTCCTCCCCAAGTTTAAAGATCCCGCAGAGATCTACCGCTGGATGCGGGAAGAAAACGTCTCCGGAAGATTTCCATTCACGGCGGGCGTATTCCCGTTAAAACGGGCAGATGAAGAGCCGACCCGTATGTTTGCCGGCGAAGGAGACCCTGCACGCACCAATCGGCGGTTCAAGATGCTGTCGGCAGATTATGAAGCCAAACGGCTTTCAACAGCCTATGATTCCGTTACCCTGTATGGTTGTGACCCGGACAAACGACCGGATATATATGGGAAAATCGGTACCTCAGGCGTCAGCATCTGCACGCTTGATGATGTCAAAGTCCTGTATGACGGTTTTGACCTGTGCGCACCCAGCACCTCGGTTTCCATGACCATAAATGGACCGGCGCCCATGATGCTGGCGATGTTTTTTAATGCCGCCATTGACCAGCAAGTCGACAAGTTCAAGGCCGAAAACGGAAAAGAGCCCTCCAAAGAGCAATATGAAAATATTCGAGTGGATGTAATTTCCAACGTGCGGGGTACCGTACAGGCCGATATCCTTAAGGAAGATCAGGGACAAAACACCTGCATTTTTTCGATCGAATTTGCCTTGAGGGTGATGGGGGATATACAACAGTACTTTATTGATAACAACGTCAGTAATTACTACAGTGTCTCTATCTCCGGGTATCATATCGCCGAGGCCGGTGCCAACCCGATTACCCAGCTGGCGCTCACGCTGGCCAACGGCTTTACATATGTAGAATATTACCTGTCCCGCGGCATGCCGCTTGAAAGCTTTGCGCCGAATTTATCCTTTTTCTTCTCAAACGGAATGGATCCGGAATATTTGGTTATTGGAAGAGTGGCGCGCCGTATCTGGGCGATTGCCATGCGCGAACTCTACAGCGGATCTGTTCGTTCTCAGATGCTGAAATATCACTGCCAGACATCCGGGCGGTCTTTACACAGCCAGGACATCCAATTTAATGATATCCGCACAACGCTGCAAGCACTTTGCGCGATATATGATAATTGCAACAGCCTCCATACCAACGCTTTTGATGAAGCGATCACCACACCGAGTGCAGAGTCGGTCAGACGTGCCCTGGCCATTCAGCTCATTATAAACCGGGAATGGGGATTGACCAAAAATGAAAATATGAACCAGGGAAGTTTTATCATTGAAGAATTGACCCTTCTTGTAGAAGAAGCGGTCTTAAATGAATTTGATCAAATCACCAAGCGCGGCGGCGTACTGGGCGCCATGGAAACGGGCTACCAGCGCAGTAAAATTCAAGAGGAATCGATTTATTCAGAAACATTAAAACATACCGGTGAACTCCCGATCATTGGGGTGAACACTTTCCGGGACCCGGATGCCGACCTGGATCAGCTAAACGAGAGCGTTGAGCTGTCCCGTGCAAGCGAAGAAGAAAAACAATCTCAACTTAAGCGACTGGCTGATTTTAAAAAGCGTCATGAAAAAAAGGCGCCCGCTGCACTGGAACGCCTGCAAAAAGTCGCCCTTTCGGGCGAAAATATTTTTGCTGAATTGATGAATGCCGTACGGGTATGCAGCCTGGAGCAAATTACCCAGGCGCTTTATGCTGTTGGGGGCCAATACCGACGCGGCATGTAAGCTAAGTAGGTACTTTTATGGGCGTAAAAAATAGTTTTTCTTCCATTGACGTTATTCGTGACCAGCTGAACCAGCATCGATATATATCAGATCAAGCCTTGGCGACAATCCTTTATCTTTCGTACCACCTCAGCAAACCGATATTCCTTGAAGGTGAGCCTGGCGTGGGAAAAACTGAGGTCGCACTGGTCCTGGCGGACATCCTCTCCACGAAACTCATCCGGCTTCAGTGCTACGAAGGCCTGGATGCCAATTCAGCGCTGTATGAATGGAATTACTCCAAACAGCTACTGCGGATCAAAATGGATGAGCAGTGCGGTCTGTCACCTGAAGAAATGGGCAATGTAATCTACAGCGAACCCTATCTGATTAAGAGACCCTTGCTGGAAGCCATCCAGAGTTCTCAGGGAAACACCCCGGTGCTATTGATCGATGAACTGGACCGCGCCGATGAGGAATTTGAAGCTTTTTTGCTGGAAATCCTTTCTGATTTTCAGGTATCGATTCCTGAAATCGGCACCCTGAAAGCCACCCACAAACCCATGGTGGTCATTACATCCAATCGAACCCGCGACATCCACGATGCCCTCAAACGGCGATGTTTTTATCACTGGATCGAGTATCCGGATCTGGACAAAGAAATGAAAATCATCCATGCGCGGGTGCCGGATTTGGAAGAAACGCTTGTTCACCAGATTGCCATCTTCATGCAAAATATTCGCAAGGAAGACCTGCTGAAAAAACCAGGCGTATCCGAGACCCTCGATTGGGCGGAAGCCCTTCTTAAACTTCACCGCAACGTCCTGGATGAAGAAACGGTGGAGCGGACCCTGGGGTGTATTCTCAAATACCGTGAAGATATACAAAATTTTAAATCGAATATCTGGCCCAACCCGCAAAAGCGCAAGCATCTGTTAACCTCATATTCAAACCTAAAATGAGCGTTTCAATTTAGGTCAAATCAAGATGTTGGATGAAAAAGCCAATACCCGGCACCGATCCGGTGCAGGCTTAATCGAAAATATCGTTCGATTTTCCTATCTTTTACGTGACAACGGTATTTCAGTTTCCCTGCCGGCTGTTTTAGACACGATCGAATGCTTGCCGCTGATAGACATTTCCAGCCTTCAGGCGTTTCAGTGTTTGCTGCGAATCAATTTCATCAGCCGTAAAGAAAATCTCGCCAGGTTCGATGCCTTGTTTTATAAATTCTGGCTGCCCGGGGAACAAACCCATCTGAAGATCCAGACGGAAGACCCCGCAGAAAGCGAAGAAGAACCGGATAACCTCAGCTCTCTCCAGAAAAAAATTACCTATCAAAAAACCTCCGGGGATGCCTCTACCCATTCTGTGAAACAATGGGCCCTTCGTTACAGTCCCCGGGCCCAGGCCAAAACGGAGCAAATGCATGAATTGAATTTTGAGGGGTCTAGAGATTTATACGAAACGATCATCAGAATCCTTCAGCCGCTGGCCAATCGGATCAGCCGAAGGTTTCAGTACACCGTTAGCGGCAAAGAGATCAGCCTGCGCAAGATTCTGAGAAAAAACATGCAATTCGGAGGGGAACTGATCCTGCTGGATTTTAGAAAGAAAAAAATAAAAAAGCGCCGTGTTATCTTTCTTTGCGATGTCAGCGGTTCAATGGATATTTATACCCTGATGATTTTGCAATTCATCCATGCCCTTAAAGAAATAGATCGACAGACTGAAATCTTCTTTTTTTCAACCGATCTTTCCAGAGCAACCCATCAATTCGCCCAAGGTGATTTTACGTCTGCCATTACGCAAATTCCGGGAGTCATTTCTGACTGGGGCGGGGGGACACGCATCGGGCATTGCCTACAGCTGTTTAATGAGAGCTTCGGAACGCGACAACTTTCTTACAGAGATATCGTCATGATTTTCAGTGACGGCTGGGACAGAGGCGAAATCGATCTGCTCGATAGCCAAATGGCCTTTCTTAAACGCAAAACCTATAAGATTATATGGTTAAATCCCTTGATGGGAACACGCGATTACGAGCCAATCTGCCAGGGGATGAGTGCTGCCCTACCTTACGTGGATTACTTCCTGCCAATGGGTAATCTCAATGATCTTCGCTCGATCAGCCAGACGCTTAA
>CBDUUO010000235.1:0-5413 GCA_965370395.1 uncultured bacterium | reverse complement strand
CAATATCGGCGCAAGGCCCATTTCAAAAAACCCCGTCTAGTGTCATGTCCCACAAATATGTTGCAAACGTCGTGTGGTATATTTTAGTCCAGTTGAGTTCTTTAAATGCCTATGGTTTCAACGAACAGAGGACAGAGAACAGAATACAGAGGACAGAAGGGCCGCTTTATCTTCCATTTTTTCCATCTGTCATCTGACCTCTGTCTTCTGCTACCTGAAACCCGACACCTGACACATAAAATAAAACCCTATTTTGTAAATTACTTACGAGACGCAACAATAGAACTCGTATTCGTGTCATGTCATCACCCTTCCGGATGACCCTCCCACAACGGCAGGGATAGGACACATTGGGTGCCTGCTGCGGTGCTACTGGTAATATCAATACTGCCGCCATGCATTTTGATGATATTATGCACAATGGTCAGCCCCAATCCGGTACCCTTCTTACGGGTGGTAAAGAAAGGATCAAAAATTTTTTGAAGATCCGTTCGGGCAATCCCGCATCCGGTATCGCAAAGATGCACCTCAACCCAATGGGTGCCCTGTTGGCCGTTGATTTTGTGGCTTGAAATACGCAGCTGACCGCCGGCGGACATAGCCTGAATGGCGTTTAATATCAGATTTAAAAACACCTGCTTGAGCAGCTCCAGATCCCCCTGGACAAACAGCATTTCATCGGATAGATCGGTAACCACTTCGATGCCGTCATGGGCATCAAATAAATGCCCGGCAAAAAACAAGGAATCTTTCAAGGCTTCATGAATATCGAGCACCTGTTGATCCAGCTGCTGGTCAGGCCGCATAAAAAGCAGCAAATTGGAAACAATATTGTTTATGCTTTTTACGCCCGATGAGATATGTTCCGCCAGGGCCTTCAGGTCCTCAAATTCCTCCAGATCATCCATTAGCATGGTTGAAAAAAGCTCGATGCTGCCCAGTGGATTTCGGATCTCATGGGCGATTCTGACGGCCATCTCACCCATGGCCGCCAGGCGCCCGGTGCGATTCGCCTGCGCCTCCAGGTTTTGCAGCCGGGTGACATCGGTCAGGGATAAAACGGTTCCGATTTTTCCTTCCGATAGGGCCGTCACCGGAGAAACCGCAATATTCAGATGCAAATTGTTCCGGCGGTTGTGAGCGAATTTTGTTTTAATTTCAGTGGTTTTTTCAATTTTAACGATATCTTTGAAATTAAGCGCTGAATTTTGAAAATAATCCGGTTTAAAAACGCCGTCAAAGGTCTTGCCCAGGACCCGTTCCGCTTTAAAACCGGTAATCTGCTCGGCGGCCCGGTTAAAGGTCACAATCCGGCCTTGATCATCGAGCGCAACGACCCCTGTCGGGATACTTTCAAGAATGTGAGGAAGATGGCTATTTTGAACCCAAGCGTTCTGTGAATCCGTATTCAATTGGGAAACCGTTGCCATGCCTTTTTTGAAGACGCAATTTTATATGTAAGATATAGTTATTGTTTAATATTTTAACTTAAATCAGCCGCGCTGTTTTTCGCCCGAAAGATGGATTGACGCGCATGAATTGAGCAAATATCATGCCACTGAAACCCGGCAATCCGACCGCCATGGGGTGAAAGGCAGGCGAATTCCCGGGGTGGAATCATTTCCATTTATACTCCGGGTTTTCTGCGTGATGAAAAAAGGTGTAACCATATGAAATGATATTTAAATTTTAATTATTCGCCGCTTTATCACAGAAAAAAAATGAGGCAATCTCAAACTAACCTGAATCCTGAAAAAATAAAATTTTGCCTAATTTCAGCTACTTCGATAGCTAGCTGTTCTTAAATTCTGTCAATTTTTCAAAGCTTCCATGTCACCGCTTTGACGCTGCGAAACCAATAATGAATGCGTATGAAAAATCGCCGGTAGGATCAAATGTACGCAGGCGGGTAACAGGTATTTTTCAGGAACCAGGTGTCAGATAACAGATGACAGAAGTCAGATGACAGAAAACAGAAAGAGTCTGCCCTTTGTCTTCTGTCATCTGTTTTCTGTGCTCTGTCCTCTGTATCTTCCTGACACCTCTGAGCACTGACACCTTGAAACGTTATAGCTCTCAAAAGAAGGGGAAATAATATTTTATGTAATGTTATTTAGGAATCACCATACTTGATGGGAGGATGGGAGGCAGACATCTTCAGACAGCGCATTGCTGTATCCGATGACGTTTGATTTTTTCCACCAAAGTCGTTCGATTTAATTGAAGCAGTTTGGCGGCCTTATTTTTTACCCATTTGGTCTTTTCCAGTGACTGAAGGATCAAATCCTTTTCAAACTCGGTAACGGCACTGTTCAAACAAATACCATCATCTGAAATTTCAATCGATTGGGTTGATGCATATCCATTGGCGGCTTTTAGCTCTTTGGGCAGATCATTTGCAGAAATTTTACCGGAGCCGATTAAAACGACCAGTCTCTCGACAACATTCCGAAGCTCCCGGACGTTGCCCGGCCAGGAATAACTCACCATGACCCGTAGGGCCTCTCCCGAAATACCCTCTAACTGCCTGTTATTTTTATGATTGGACATTTGCATAAAATAAGACGCAAGATAGGGGATATCTGATTTGCGATCACGCAAGGCCGGAAGTCCGATGGGAATCACGTAAAGGCGATAAAACAAATCCTCCCGGAAATTACCATTTTTGACCTCTACGGGCAGGTCTCGATGGGTTGCGGCAATCACTCTAACATCCACTTTTATGGTTTTGGCACCACCGACGTGCTCAAACTCACCTTCTTCCAATACTTTTAGAACTTTGACCTGCAGGTCAGGGCTCATGTCGCCGATTTCATCTAAAAATACGGTTCCTCCATGGGCCAATTCGAATTTGCCCGATTTGGAAACCGTGGCACCGGTGAATGCCCCCCGCACATGCCCGAACAATTCACTTTCCAGCAAATTCTCAGGAATCGCCCCGCAATTAATCGAAATAAATGGTTTATTTTTGCGCTTTGAGTTTTGATGAATCGCCTTGGCCACCAGGCCCTTACCGCTGCCGGTCTCACCGGTAATCAGAATGGTACTGTCGCAATCCGCCACTTTCTCAACCAGAGCGAAAACCGCCTGCATCTTCGGACTGCATCCAATGATGGCATTCTGCTGGTTATCATCGTTCAGCGTTGCCAGAACAAGGGAATTTTGTATAAAAAAATCGGGGCCTTTGGTTATGGTTTTACTGACAGGCAAGTTTTGCACCTTCTCCTCCTTTTCGTGAATTGAAAAAGAAAATCATAACCTAGCGTGGGTCGTTGGGTTTTAAGTGGTACCGATTATTCGCGGAGATAGCTCGTTATAGGGGTGCTCAAAGACAAAGAACCTTTTAGCAATATCCATGCCGTGATCATTGGTTTTTTAATCTAAGGAGGGATGCGGAATTTGAAACTCAAGCCGTCAGAAAAACATTGTCAATATGAAGTAATTTGAAAAATCATCTGCCACTATATTTTGTGGAAATCGCCTGCAGGGGTAAATTTAAGAGAATGCTAAAAATTAGAGGAACATCTAAATCCGGCGGGTCTTGCGGTCTGTAATCGTGCCAGGTAAGTGGACTTTTTTTGCAATTTGCGAATATACCTTATTCCCGGCTGCCAAAAACGGAATAACGATAAAGTTTTCAAAACCGTTTACCCAGGTCGGGAACCCGAGCGGCGGCAAACGCGCTGGCTGAAGTTAAAACCGAAAATATAATAATATATATAAAATCAAATGGTTAAATAGAATTCCGGCGTTTAAATCCCCGGCTGCATCACTGTTTTGCTAAGCGCAAACCCGGGCAGAATTGAAATTGATATTTTTGCAATTTGCAAAAAAGACTCAAAAAACTGCCCGTATCGGAACGTTAATATGACAAACGCTCTAAGGCGTATAGGTGATGAAAAGGCTGATTTCATCAAATTCTTTGTTTATCTCTGCCAGCATCGATTCGATCGCCTGGGGTTTGATCCGCAAACTATCCCATGCCGTTTTATCCAGTGCGGGCATTTTATTATCGCCACCGTAGCCGATATTTAGCGATCGACAGAGGATATCAGCCAGATGAACAATGGCGGTTTCCAGCACGAATCGCCCGGCTTCACTGGGTTGATGATGATGCGAAATGACACTGATGAGCTTCGGGGGCAGGTTCCATTTTTCAGCCAGCAGATTGCCGACCTGGGGGTGACTGTATCCCAGAATTTTTTCCTCGGCCGCAATCATCAAAATATTTTGATCCTTGACCAGATTATTAATCTCCTTGAATACCTGCGGTAGAAAAATCATTTCCACTATTTTGCCAATATCATGCAAAAGACCGGACACAAACAGCTCTTCAACCTTGTCATAACGCAGGTAATTGCCGATGACTTTAGCTCCCACGGCGCAACCCAGGGAATGATCCCAGAATTGCTCCTGTCTGATCAGGCTGGTTTTCTTGCGATTTGAAAAAAGGTCAAACACCGAGGTGGTCAAAAGCAGATTGCGGATGGCATCAAAGCCCAACAACACAATGGCACCGGTGATGGTCGATATTCGCTGGGGAAACCCATAAAAAGATGAATTCACCAGCTTCAGAAGCCTGGCGGCCAGCACCTGGTCATCGGTAATCACCCGGGCTAGATCACGGGCGGAGGACTTGGGGTCGTTTACGAGCTCCGTTATCCTTAATACGGTTCTCGGAAGCGTCGGCAAATCATCTATCCGGGATATTATTCGGTCTAGATCAGGTGGGTTCATTTTCCTTTTCCGGGTCACTCAAACTTATCTGCAGCTGGCGAGCGGCGGCTTTCATGATCTTCTGCATTATTGGATCATCGATGACGTCTGCAAATTTTGCCTTCAATTCTTTTTCGATGGTTTCTTTGGTCTCTAATTCAGCCTCGAAAACAGTTCTGCCATCGTCTTTTGGTTTACCTTTGACGCTGACCTGATCGATTCCCCAGGTTTTGAGCATCCAGATACGTTTTTTCGTCAGGGAGCTGTCCTTCTCCAACAACAGTAAATCCTGCTGATTATACACCGACCGGGCCAAAATCATGCCCGGCTTTAATTCATCTATTTTTTGACGAATCACAATAACCTCAATCCTGCTTATTCCAGATGCATAAGTGCAGCTATCAAGAGATATATGCTAAAGCATCCTGGTTCGGATGGCCATCCTCTGACTTCAACCCAGGGGATGGGTGTTTGCCGTCATCGAATGCCATGGGGTATTGAATAATGGCTGGACATCATCCACTTTCCGTACCCAATATTCCACTTTTCCATTATTCCATTAATGACCTAACGGCATACACCACTCCGCCGGCAATTGCAATGTTCTCGAAATCCTAATGCAAATTCTCGATGTTCTGATTAAAAAACAATTTTGATGAATTCGTAAAAAGTCGAATTCATCAAGTGTTTGGTGTTT
>CBDUUO010000234.1:0-5414 GCA_965370395.1 uncultured bacterium | reverse complement strand
AAGTTATCGATTCCTCCTTGAAATAAAATTTCGCAGCCATGCATAAATCATATCGACTTTTAGCGTTCGTTCATTGGCGGTGCGGATTAAAAAATACACCCCCACCCCCCCGATGACGACATTGGGAAGCCACATACCGATCAGCGGTGGATATGCGCCTGTTTCACCGTAAACTTTGCCCAAAGACATCAGCAAATAGTAAAACAAAAAAAAGACAAGTCCCAAAACCAGCCCAAAGGAGCGTTTGGCGGACTTGGCTTGTACGCCCAGCGGAACCGCCAGCAGCCCGAGGGCAAAACAGCCAAACGGGATCGAAAATCTGCGATGCAGTTCCAGCAGTGCATTGAAGTATTTTTGGTCTTCAATATGGGAATCGCGAACATAGCGGCTCAATTCACCGATGGTCATTTCCTTTGGACGTTTTGGCTTTTTCTTTTTTTTGCCGTGGGATCTTTTTGTTTCAAGGCTGATATCATAGGTGTCAAAATGGATCGAATGAGCGGTTTTTTTCTTCAGATTGGTTTGAAGGATGCTGCCGTTGAAAAGTTTTAAATGTGCAACAGAATTCCGGGGATCATTGAAGATTTTACCCGTTGGTGCGATCACTGTGTTGACCTTATCGGGTTGGCGGTTGTCTTCAATAAAAACATCAACCAGATTTTTATTTCTCAAATCGATTTCGTTGACATAAATCGTTACGCCGCTGAAGCTATCATTAAACGTTCGCTCTTTTAGCCCGATATCGATGCTCGCGGACACCACCTCATAGGTCAATTCCTTCAGCGCCGAGCGCCCCCATGGCTGGCCGTAAAGGGTCATGAAAATCGTTAATGCGCTGCCGATTAAACAAAAGGCGAATACCGGTGTCAGCAACGCATAAAGACTGATGCCGGCGGATTTTATTGCCAGAATCTCGTTTTCACTGGATAATCGCAGAAACGTCAGCAAAACGGTAATCATGATCGACAGGGGAATGACAAAGATCAAAAAATAAGGCGTCTGATAGAAAATCATCCGCAAAATGATCGTCAGGCTTATATTGTAATTGACAATCCAATTGGTAATCTGAATTAATTCGGCCATTAAAAAAATAAATGTAAAAAACAACACATTCACCGTAAACGGCGAAACAAATTCTTTAAAAATGTATCTGTTTATAAGAGATGTAATTTTCATTTCTTTATTCGAAACCGATGCCGGTTGGTGGGAATGCCAAATCTGACCTCATCGCCAAAAAGGTTAGATACAGAACCTGAATTGAGCGATTGTTGAGGTTGCCGCAGATACAAGGAAGCGGAATTGGAGATAACGGATATTGGTTTTACCCTATCGTGGCCATCAGTTCAGCCTCGGCAACGATATTGTCTTCCACAAATGCTTTACCGGATGCTTTCACAACTTTTGACCGGAATTTAATAATCTGTACTTCTAATACAAGCTGATCACCGGGTACCACCGGTTTGCGAAACTTAACTTTATCCAGTCCCATAAAAAAGACCGGAGCGCCGCGCTTTTCAGCGGGCATCGACTCAAGGGCGAGTACACCCGCCGCCTGAGCCATGGCTTCGACAATTAAGACTCCCGGCATAATTGGATAGGTCGGGAAATGCCCCTGAAAAAAGGGTTCATTGATCGTGACATTTTTAAGGGCAGTGATCTTTTCACCAGGAACCAGATCCAAAATTCTGTCAACCAGGATGAACGGATAGCGATGGGGCAAAAAGTCCATAATGGCCTGAATGTCATATGTTTTTTCCATTTTTTCACCTGAAATGTCGATCTCGGTAATAACGACGAGTTACCCCTAGTTGCGCCGCGTGGGTTAATTGCCTGATTTCTTGGCATGCCGGGCATTCAGTTGCTTGATTAACTCATCGGTAATGTCAATTGAACCCGGTGCATACATGACGTTAAAGTTATTGATGATCAGCAAATACCCTTCTTTTTTCCCGATTTCCCCAACCAGTGCAAATACCTCTTTGCGCAACTCTTTGGACAGCTTTTTTTCCAGAACCTGCAATTCGCCCCGATAGCGCTTCTCAAGCGACTTTAAATCGTTGAGTTTGATTCGGAACTCTCTTTCCTTTTCCCCACGTTTCTCTTTGCTCATAACCATAGACTCACGCTCAAGCTGCTTTCTGAGTTCTTCTATCTCAGCGCCTTTTTGCTTCAAAGCCTGAGTCATTTTATCACTCAGTTCCTTTATCTGCGCCTGTGCCGATTTTCCTTGAGTGGATGTGTTCATAATTCGCTGGATATCAACAATGCCTATTTTGGCGACATCTGCTGCATTCACGGAATTCAGCCAAAGTAAACTAAAAAAGCAAACGATCAGTATGATATTGGATTTGCGGTTTCGCATGCTTTGCTCCCTACCCTGTCAATTAAATTATTGTGACTAGAAAATTCTACAATATGCCATTATTCAATTGTTTCAATTGTGAGTGAAGCCGAATAGGTCCCATTATCTTGGTGGTCAACCCTTTAAAAGGCTGATGCCATTGAAAATTCCCAGTTGCCGGGGCCGTGGTCGCTGTCTTTTTTGTCAAGAATAAAACCGTACTCCAGGCGGATTGGCCCCATGGGCGACATCCAGCGCATGCCGAGACCGGCGCTCTGCCGTAGATCACCGGGCTTTAATTTGATTTTCTCATTATCCCCATAAACTTTGCCGGTATCAAAAAATACCGAGGCGTACAGACCCTGATCTTTCATTATCGGAAAGGTCAGATCCAAATTAAACTGAACGAATTTATCTCCGCCGACGGGGTTGTTATCATTATCTTTGGGCGCCAAATCGTCACGCTCAAATCCCCGCAGCGATCCGATGCCGCCCATATAAAACTTCTCATAATCCGGCAGCGTTTTATCCTTGGTTTTGTTAACATAGCCGCCCTTGGCATGCGGCGCAAGGACAAATTCCCAAAACAGCGGAAGGTACCAGGCGGTTTCGCCAATGTACTTCATAAATCCAATATCGCCGCCGATGCCCGCAAACTCAAATGAAAACGAGTGACTGGATCCTTTCGTGGGCACAAACGTGTTGTTGCGCGAATCAAAGCGCAGCTTTGAAGTGACGCTGCTTTTTACGTTTTCACCTCTAATATCCTTGATTGACCGGGGAGCGTCGCTACCGATATTGCTGATGTTTGCCAAATCGTAAACATAGCCTAAACTCCCTCGAGTAAAATCCAAAAGAGGATAGCTTAAGGTGATGCCGGCCCCAAAGCTATCCTTGTCATATTGATCATAGTTGTACTGCCAGTTATAAAAATTAATCGTTCCGGTTAATGGAATATCATAGATATAGGGTTCGGTAAAACTTAAGTTGACATTTTGAGTCTTGCTGCCCAGGGTGGCTTTAAGTTCAAGGTTCTGCCCCCGGCCAAACAGGTTGCGCTCGGCAACCGAGATGACGCCGTACATCTTTTCCACATTCCCGTACCCGGCCCCAAAGCTGAAGGCACCCGTTGATTTTTCAGTGACACCGATTTTTAAAACCATCTTGTCTTCGGCACTGCCCTTTGAGGTATCCACTTTTACATCTTCAAAAAAATCCATGCGATATAAATTACGGATGCTGCGCTTGAGCTTTCGGGAGCTGAAGAGCTCCTGTTCGTATACGCGTAGTTCTCTGCGGATGACTTTATCCCGTGTTTTCGTGTTGCCGGAAATAATGATTTCTTCAAAATAAACCTGCTTGCCTTTTTGAATATCAAACGTAATATCGACAATTTGCTTCTCAGAATCCTCTTTGACCTTGGGCGCAACATCCGCATAGGCATAGCCTTCATTTGAATACAGGTCCGTGAGGTTTAAAACATCACTGCGCAACGTTTCACGATTATAAAACTCTTCTTTGGTAATTTTGAGTGTTGCCAGTAATTCTTCTTTGGGTATGAGCAAATCCCCGGTCAAATCGACCTTTCCGACCTTAAATTGAGGCCCCTCGTCGATTTTTATCGTGATTTCGATCTCATTTCCCTCGAATTTCACCTGGGGCTCACCCACCCGGGCCTGCATATATCCATTATTTTTATAAAAGGAAGTTAGCCGGGTGACATCCTGTTCAAGATTATCTTCGTTTAAATCTCCGGCGCTCGTAAACCAGGAAAGTATGTTTGTTTCCGAGGTGGCTATCTGTTTTTTCAGCTTCTTGTCTGAAAACGCCTTGTTGCCCTCAAATTGGATCTTTTCAATCTTAAACTTTTCACCCTCGTCTATAATATATTCCAGATCCGCCTGATTATCTTTACGCTCGTAAATTTTATAGTCAACTTTAACATTATGGTAATTTTCTTCTTTATACAGCTCGGTTATTCGATCGATATCATTTTGGATCACATTGATATTCAGAATTGAACCTCTTTTGGCGGTAATCACCTCCTCGACTTCCTCATCGTCAAACGCCCATCGAATGCCGCTGAAACGGGTGCTGCGTAAAGTCGGTTTTTCCTTGATCTTAAATGTTACAATTTTGCCGTCGGGGTGGGTTTCAGCTTCAATCTGAATATCGTCAAAATAGCCCATCGCGTAAATCGCGTTTAAATCTACTGACAGATTTTTCAAATTATATATGTCGCCGGGCTGCGTTTTGACAACCCTTTTTATGGCATCGGCCTCGATGCGCTGGTTTCCGCTCACCTCAACAGCCAGGATCTTTTGACGCTTTAATATTGTTAAGCTCAGATCCTGGGCGAGTTTATCCACTGTAGAAGGTAGATTTTCGATTCCCTGCCCTTCAGCCATAAAAGGGCGCGGCCGCTTTTCAGAGAGCGGTTCAAACAATTTTAGATCCAAACTGAACTGTTGCCCAATCCAGGTGAGGCTGCCCCATAAAACATAATCCGCCCCGGTCTGAAGGCCCAGTTTCTTGATTTCTTCAATATTGGCCGTTCGTTTTCTCCATTCCGGCTCTGAAAGCGGATCCAGCAATAATACCCTGGCGCCGGCCTGTTCGAGAGATTTTTTTAAGGCAGAGGGAATTTCGGTTTGCAAATACGACAGGTCTTTTTCGGAGAAAACTTCGAAGGGTAATATAACGACGCTGGCCGGTGGCTGTGCGGCTACAATTTGCAGGGACAACGCCTTAATGACAATAATGATCAAACAAATTTTAGTGATCATCTGTGTCTTCAATGATTGCCGCATCGCACCAACAGCTGAATAAGGTTTGGCCATTACGTCTCGGAATTTCTACAACTTAATGAAAATACTGCGTATTCCAGCATTCCATCGTTCCCTCCGGGGCGTAAGCCCAACCCACCGGCCTGTAAGCCCTATGGGCTGGAAGCGGGGCCGGAGGCCAATTGGGGCGAAGCCCCTAACTTACGAAGTATGCCAATTGGCTAAGGCAGATTCCGGCGGCACTAGATAGGCCGCTATGACCACACCGGCGGTATTATCGGTTTCGA
>CBDUUO010000233.1:0-5415 GCA_965370395.1 uncultured bacterium | reverse complement strand
CACGACGAGTTTATGGTGGAGTTGACTACATATCGCCTTCCAGAAAATAACATGATCTTCCCAATTCACGTCTGATTTTATGTTTAACTCTCCATTATTTGTAGAGTTATTCATCAAAGAAGGGTGCCAAACTTGAGTAAGTAAACAATAAAAGGAGCTGATAATGCCTGATTTTAAAACCGAGGATAAAGTTAAAAATGTGGGTTTTATTTCCACGCGCATCGCAGGCACGGATGGGGTGTCGCTAGAACTCGAAAAATGGGCCAATGTTTTTGAAAAGTTCGGACTGACTTGCTTTTACTTTGCCGGTGAGTTAGACCGCCCCCAGGAGCGATCTTATCTTGTCGAAGAAGCCCATTTTACCCATCCTGAAATTAAAGCCGTATATAACAAATCTTTCGGCGTGACAAAACGTGACCGTGCTGTCTCCAAGAAAATTTATCAACTGGCCATAAAATTAAAAGACCATTTATACGACTTTGTCAAAAAATTCGACATTGATCTCATTATTCCCCAAAACGCCCTGACCATCCCGCTGAATATCCCCCTGGGAATTGCGTTGACGGAATTTATAGCGGAGACCAATATCCGTACCCTGGCCCATCACCATGATTTTTACTGGGAACGGGACCGATTCATCGTCAATGCGGTGTCGGATTACTTAAAAATGGCATTTCCACCGGTGTTGCCATCCATCGAACATATTGTGATCAACTCGGCCGCAGATGCGCAGCTGAGTTTGCGCACCGGCGTATCGGCGCATATCATCCCGAATGTCATGGATTTTGATAATCCACCGCCGCCACCGGATGAATATACATTCGATGTAAGGCAGGCCCTTGGTATCGAAGATGATGAACTCTTTGTTCTGCAACCGACTCGCGTGGTTCAACGCAAGGGAATCGAGCACGCGATCGAATTGGTTAACAGACTGGGCAGAAAAGCCAAACTGGTTATCTCGCATGCATCCGGTGATGAAGGCTATGACTATGAGCAGCGGCTGAAAGAATACTCCAAATTAATGAAGGTCGACACGATTTTTGTTTCCGACATCATCAATGAAGAAAGAGGCACCACACCGGACGGCCGCAAAATTTACACCCTGGAAGACATTTACCCGTATGCGGATCTGGTCACCTATCCATCTACATTTGAGGGCTTTGGCAATGCTTTTTTAGAGACACTCTATTTTAAAAAACCCATCGTCGTGAATACCTATTCAATTTATCTCAAAGATATTCAGCCCAAAGGATTTGCGGTTATTGAAATTGATGGTTACGTGACCGATAAAGCGGTTGAGCAGACCAAACAGGTATTGGACAATCCAAAACTTTGCAAAGAAATGGTTGATCACGATTATGAGTTAGCCAAAAAATATTTTTCCTACACGGTTCTAGAACTTATACTCAGGCATTATATGATTGAGCACAATTGGCTGGCGCCTGAATGCCAGTAGAAGGAGAGGTAAAATGGAAAGCATGGATAAGGTAAAAGACCTGCTTAAAAAAATATATGGGGAAGAGACCGGAGCGCTCGCCTTAAAGCGAATTGCGCCCATAATCGAAAAGTATGCGGTCCAGAAAAGCAAAAAAGAAACCTACTTCTCCCAGGAAGATGTGGTTCTGATTACCTATGGAGACTCCTTGAAAAAAGAGGGCGAAGCGCCCCTGGCGACGCTGCATGGATTTGCCAACCAATACCTTAAAGGGGCCATTTCCAACGTTCACTTCCTGCCCTTTTTCCCCTACTCTTCGGATGACGGTTTTTCCGTCATGGATTTTTTTGAAATCGATCCTGAACTGGGTACCTGGAAAGAGGTCGCAGGCATCGGGCAGGGCTTTGAGCTGATGTTTGACTATGTTGTCAACCATTATTCATCAAAGGGTCAATGGTTCCAAAACTACCTGGAGGGTAAAAAAGGATTTGAGGAATTTGCCATGGAGGTCGATCCTTCGACTGGTTTATCGATGGTCACCCGGCCCAGATCCTTGCCGCTTCTATCGGAATACAAAAAAAAGAACGGTCAAACGGTTCATCTATGGACCACATTCAGTGCCGATCAAATTGATTTTAATTTTAAAAGTCTGGATGTGCTCGAAAAAATGATCGACGTCCTGCTGTTTTATGCCGATCAGGGCGCGACTATTTTAAGGCTGGATGCCATCGCCTATTTATGGAAGGAGATCGGTACCAACTGCATTCACCTGTCTCAAACCCATGATATGACAAAACTGTTCCGGGCGGTACTGGATCGGGTGGCCCCGGATGTGATCATTTTAACGGAAACCAATGTCCCTCATGATGAGAACATCAGTTACTTTGGAGACGGCCGCGATGAAGCCCAGATGGTCTATAATTTTACCTTACCGCCGCTGTTGTTTTATACACTGGTAAAAGAAGATGCCACCGTCCTATCGCAATGGGCCAAAGGGCTGCATCTGGAATCTGAAAGCAATACATTTTTTAATTTCACGGCCTCCCATGACGGTATCGGTGTCCGGCCGCTGGAGGGTATTTTGGACCCCGCAGAACTGGATGGGTTGGTTGAAATCGTGAAAGCCAATCAGGGGCAGGTTTCTTACAAAAAAAATCCCGACGGTTCTGAAAGTCCCTATGAATTAAACATTACCTATGTGGATGCCATTTTGGCAGACACATCCTCGACCCAGGCAGAAAAATTTCTGGCCTCCCAGTCCATTCAATACGCCCTGCCGGGCGTACCAGCCACTTATATCCACAGTCTGCTGGGTTCACGTAACTGGGTGGAAGGGGTCAAGCAAACCGGCAGAGCCCGGACCATCAACCGGAAAAAACTGCAGGTTGAAAAACTCATTGCAGAATTAAATAACCCGGAATCGTTTCGTGCCCGGGTTTTTTTCCCGTATCTGGATTTAATCAAAACCCGCAAAAAACAAAGCGCCTTTCACCCCAATGCCGGATTCGAAATTCTGCAAATCGATCCGAAAGTTTTCGGAATCAAACGATACAGCAAAAACCAGACGATTTATGCCCTCACCAATATTTCGTCTAAAACCATTTCCGTTTCCCTTTCGGGAACGGCATCAACCGGTCAAACAACCGATTTGATTACCGGTGAAACGGTGAATACAGCGGCAATTAATCTGAACCCCTATCAGTACATGTGGCTTGAAGAAACAGGCTAAAGGATCGCGATAAATGGGCACTAATCCATTGGTAGCAAAAGCAAAAGACGGTTTCAATACCCTGGATGTTTCTGAAAAGTATATCAACTCCGCCTTGAAATGGCTGGACGTCTGGTTAACCGATCAAGCCTTCAGCGACTATGTTCCCCAGATTCAATATTTAATCGAAAACGGCAGGTGGAATTTTTTGCTGGATTCCTTTTACCAGGTCATCCCTTTTGGCACCGGCGGCCGCAGAGGTCTGGTCGGTATCGGACCCAACCGGATTAATACCTGGACCATTCAGGCATCCGCCCAGGGCCATTCTCAGTTCCTGATCAAGGTGTCCGGGGAGGAAGCCAAAAAACGGGGTGTGGTTCTCACATATGATGTTCGGAAATATACCCAAAAAGGCATCTATGATGAATCGGCGCCCAATCCCGTCATGAACCTGGACGGTAAGCAGCTGGCGATTGCCGCCGCGGAGGTCTACGCGGCCAATCATATCAAAGTGTATATGTATGACACGGTCCGCAGTACCCCCCAGCTGTCTTTTACCATCCGCCATCTGAACGCCATTTCCGGTGACATGTTCAGTGCCAGCCATAATCTGCCGACTGATAACGGCAAAAAGGTCTATGATCAGTATGGCGGACAGCTCATTCCGCCTGATGATCAGAACCTGGTTGATGAGGTAACCCAGAATGTCAAAGAGATAAAAACGGTTGATTTTGATCAAGCCAAAAAACAGGGACTCATCGAGTTTGTCGGAAAAGAGGTCGATGAGGCCTATTATAATGCCGTATGCCCGGTGTCACTTTCCGAGGAACGCAATTTAAAAATCGTCTATTCTCCCCTGCATGGAACGGGCCTGACATCGGTCTATCCGGTATTTAAAAAGCTGGGTTTTGACGTCACCCTTGATCCGGCAACTTCGAACTTAAGTGGTGCCTTTGAAAATGTAACCTTCAACATACCCAATCCGGAAGTCGTTGAATCCTTTGACTCCTCGCTGCCGTTTGCCAAAGAGAAGGGTGCCGATATTTTAATTAACACCGATCCGGATGCCGATCGAATCGGTGTCATACTGAATCACAACGGCTCCTGGAAATTTTTAAGCGGCAATGAAATCGGGATCATCCTGACCCATTATGCCATTTCCAAATATAAATCAAAGGGGCGGCTCAACCCGGACAATGTCATCATCAAAACCGATGTCACCACGTCATTGATTCAAAAAATCGCGGATGAAAATAACATCCGATGTATCGGCGACTTACTCGTCGGGTTCAAATATATCGGCGACCTGATGAATAAAATTGAAAGTGAAAACAAAATCGAACACTTTATTTTAGGTACCGAAGAAAGCCACGGGTACCTGACCGGCAATTATGCCCGGGATAAAGATGCCGCCTGTGCGGCAGTGTGGATTTCCGAACACGCAGCTGAACTGAAAAAGGATAACAAAACCCTTTTGGATGATCTGGCCGAAATCTATGCCAAATACGGCTATTGCCATAATTATTTAACCGAAATCAGGCTGCTGGGCGCCAAAGGCATGGAGCAAATCATGTCCATCATGAATCATCTGCGGGATACGAAGATGGATTCTTTTGGTGAATTCATGGTCCGGGAAAAAAATGACCGCAGGGACGGTGAACCTCAACCCCACCTGTCTCGCACCGACTCATCTGCACGAAATATGCTGGTCTACTATATGGACAATACGCCGGATACAACCAGCATGCGGGTAACCGTGCGGCCGTCCGGTACGGAGCCCAAAATTAAAATGTACTTCGAGGTGTTCGGCAAACCATTTAAACTGGAAAATATCGATTCGGAAAAAGAGAAAGTCATCAACGTCCGTGAAGGCCTGGAAAAAAGTGTCATGCAATATTGCTATCAGCTGCTGGATGTTGATTTTCCGGACAGAGGCTTTTTGCTGTTCTGGCAGCTGCCGCTCAATGATAAATTGAAATATTTTGAGATTGAAGATCAAATCACAAGTCTGAAAAGCATTCCCGATAAAAAAGAACGCAAAGCGGCATTATTCAAGCTGCTGCAATTTCTTGGCGCCAATCCCATCGAGAAAGTCAACAAGGCGTTCCAGGAAAAATATAAAATGGGCGTCATTGAGTTTTTGGAATTATCTGGCACCGGCTAACAACTATGGATATGTGAAGAACGCTTTAAACTGTAATGATAGAGTACTGGTAAGTATATTTAGTTGAAAAATATCCAATGCTTCAAGCACCAAATTTTAAAACTCCAA
>CBDUUO010000232.1:0-5415 GCA_965370395.1 uncultured bacterium | reverse complement strand
CTGACCACTGACCTTTATTTTATCACCGTTAACCGGATCTTGCCGATGATACCCATTAGGTCCAGCTGCTGTTCGGGGGAGCCGGTTGCAAACCGCAGATGGCTGACATCAGCCGGCAGCTGGCCGAAAAGGGAGTCGGCGGTGATCCACTTCCCGAGGTACATGAGATTCCAGGCATGATAGTAAAAGCGACCTTTTAAGTACACCATCCCGGCTTCGATGCGGGTGGGGATTCCGGCTGCCCGGGCCAGCGCGGCCAGCAATACGGCGTGTTCATTGCAATCACCCACACGATTTTCAAGGGTGGAAAGCGCGTCGGGCAGCGACAGGACCGGCCGCTTTTCAATATGGGTATGCACCCAATCCAGCAGTTTTTTGGCCCTGGTTAACGGGGGGGCATCGGGCTCGTCTTTTAAAATTTCTCGGGCCAGGTCCCTGATCTTTTGATCGTCGGACTGGATAAACGGACCGGGTCTTAAAAATATTTTTTCCAATGCTGCCAGCTTATCCGTCCGAAGTTCTGAGGCCAGATTCGACAGTACTTCTTTTTCAACGGTCAGGACCTGTCCTTTAAATGTTTGCCGGCCGCCCTGGAGTTGCACGTTTTTAGACGGGATTCCCTGGATTTTAACCTTCAGCACCTTAAGGGCCTCGACGTTTTCAAGCGGGATATTGGAGGCCACCGAAGCAATCTTTGTCAGGTCCTGGCTGGATTGAATGGCAAGCCCGTCAAGGGCACCCTTGCGGTCCGTTTTTATCAAAGTGATCCCCAGCAGCCCTTTTTCCCTTATGATGTCACCTTCTTTTCCAAGCCAGGCCAGCTGAGATACCCCTTTAAAATTTAAAGAGACTTTGGTGGCCGGCTGGTTGAACCCCCGGATATCAATGAGCTCCTGGCCGATAACTTCCACAATGACCGCAGCCTGGCCCATAGAAGCCGGATCGAAAATATTAAAAACATATTTGTCACCGGGCTTCAGATCGGTGGCGGCCACGGCATGCATAATGCTGTTGAACAGGTAGGTCTTACCGTTAACCGGAATATCCAGGCGCCGGCTCGAACCGGCACTTTCAGTTGTCAGCTGCAGGGTATTTCCGTCAACAGTGCCCCGGACCGAAAAGCGAAATCGGCCTGAGCTGATTTTAAAATCAATCTCCTGAAGCGTAAAATCCGCATTGAGCCGACTTTTGGTGTTCAGGCTGATATCCTGAATCATCCCCATTGTGTTGATGCGCATTTGAACCGCTTCTGTCAGGCGGTATCCGGTTGTATCCGAGTAAAAGCGGGTGTGCGAAAAGCCGATTTTACGTTCGTTTTGGAAAATGTTCATCCAGGTGTCGCGTTCAGAGACCGCATTGATGGATTCCAGGGACAGGGTGCGCGGGCGGGATAATATTTTCTGCAATATTCCCAGGCGAATGATGAATAGGATGGCAAACGTCAAAGTAAAAATGCTGCCGGCAATCCAGAATGCTTTAGATTTGTGGACGATCATGTTTAAAATTGTAAAGGATCGCCATTGACCTGTCAAATATAGTTGGGATCGAATTCTCAGTCATGCCGGCCGGGGTTGCGTGGTAATCGAATAGAGCCGGGTTGAAATGCTAAATTGTACCTCAACTTGGATTCGATATTTATATTTTGTATTTTTTTAATGGATGCTGTTTCTAGTTCATGATAAGGATACCAATGATATGAAATATCGAGGTATCCAAACGTTTTATTTGAAGGAAAAACACTATGACTTCCCCAAAAGATATCATCGATAACCCTATTGCGAATTACGATCCCGATCGCAAGGGAATATTTATTCATAAAAATCAATTAAATCAGAGCGGTTTCAAAGTGGGTGACCGGTTTTCTGTAAAAGTGGGTAAACAGGACTTATTTGCCATTTCCATTATCAGAGACGATAAAGGCGATATCGTTTATGATAAAAACGGGATCTTTATCGAACGAACCCGCAGGATCGACATTTTATTGGGCGGCATATTTGATGAATATGTTCTTTATATCGAATCCGATACGCAGGGACCCATAAAATTAAGGCCCCGGGAAGCCGTGATCAAAGACAATTACATGTAATGAAAATCTTAACGCATCATTTTTATGCGGGTGATACCCTATCGGTCGCCGGGGCATTACTGGGGAAAAAGCTTGTCCGAAAATACAGAGGCAATATTTTAAGCGGTCTGATTTGCGAGACAGAAGCTTATCTGGGTTCAATGGACAGCGCCAGCCACGCATTTAAAGGCAAAACGCCGCGCAATACGGTCATGTTTGGTCGCGCGGGTATGGCCTATGTGTATTTTGTCTATGGGATGCATTATTTGCTGAACATTGTCACCGAGGAAGAAGAAAATCCCTGTGCCATTCTCATTCGCGCTATCGTGCCGCTTGACGGTATTGAACACATGCAGCGCTACCGCGGAAAAATCGGCAAACACCTCACAGACGGCCCGGCCAAATTGTGCCGGGCGCTGGCTGTCGATAAATCGTTAAACGGATGGGATTTTACCACCGGAGAGAAACTGTGGGTGGAAGGTCGGCCGTCGATACCTGAGCGCTTTATAAAAAAAGGTCCCCGAATCGGAATCAACTATGCAAAACCGGCGGACCGACGAGCCGCCCGCCGCTTTTGGGTGGAAGAAAAGTATATGCGGAATGTAATTTCAATTCGAACGATCCAAACGAACTTAAGCGGAGGTTAAGCATGGAAAGCAAGATTGCTGGGACACTTTTTCTTAAATTTCAACCGATTGCACTGATCTGGTCTGATGAAAAACCCGCGGGAGCCGTGCAGTTTCAGGAAGGAAAGTGGGGCTGCATCATGTGGCTGGCCGCCAGCGCTGCCAAGGGCAAGGCCGCTGCCTGTAATCGGAAGACCTTCGGTTGCTTTGGCGGTGGCGTTGGCATGGGCTTTGGTGATCAGTATGTTAATTTCCCCGGAGGAAAGGAATGCTTTTGCCATTTTCTTTCTGCCGGCAATGACCAATGGGAGCAGGGGCTGCAGACGGCTGAAAAGGTAAAACCCTTTTTGCGAAAAGAGACTTATGACAATTTTGTTTCCGGTGAGCGCTACATTAAAACCCCGCAGCGGGTCCACCAGTTTATTGAAAGCCTGCCGATCACCGACATTCCGGCTGAATACGTAATTTTTAAACCGCTTTCAGACGTTGATGTGGCTCGGGAAACGCCCCAGGTGATCGTTTTTTTTGCCGACCCCGATCAACTCTCGGCGCTGGTGGTATTGGCGAATTACGATCGGCCGGACAATCACAATGTTATTATTCCGTATGCAGCCGGATGCCAGACGATCGGCATCTATCCATACCAGGAGGCCAAAGCTGAAAGGCAAAAGGCTGTTGTGGGGTTAACCGATCTTTCCGCCCGTGTCTACATTCGCAAACAGCTTGCAGACAACCTGATGACCTTCGCGGTACCGCTGAAGATGTTTGAAGAAATGGAGCAAAATGTCGACGGATCATTTCTTGAAAGGCCCACCTGGCAGGGGCTGCTTAAAGCCAAGAGGTAATAATCGCAAAAAGCCGAGTCGGGCGAATTGACATAAAACCGAACAAGACAACAGCGCAATTAAAGCCAGGCTTACCGAACTTCTGGCGGATAATTGTGCGCTTGCCAGGGATTTTCACAGAAAACGAAAGCGCCTGATTTCCTGAGCCAATACCCGGGTTACACCCCAGCATGAAAATTTCGGACTCAATTAAAGGAGGGGAATTGTGTTAAATAACTTCGGATACCGGCCGATCATTTTTTATGATAAACGGATGCTAAAATTTTAGTTCTATTGAAACCAGCTCCAGAGAGGATGTGATATGAACTCCGTATTCGCTAAAAAAATCTACACCGGCAAAAAAGTCGTTTCCAACGCGCACCTTTTATTTAACGGTCAAGTGATCAGCGCCATATCTAAAACAAAAAAGGGCCGCAATCTCGGAGAATTTGCTGTGCTGACGCCGGCCTTTGTCGATCCGCACAGTCACATCGGCATGGAACGTGCCGGGGAGCCCAGTACCGAAGGGGAGGCCAATG
The DNA here is from genome assembly GCA_965370395.1 of uncultured bacterium. GTDB lineage: Bacteria > Desulfobacterota > Desulfobacteria > Desulfobacterales > JAHEIW01 > JAHEIW01. The sequence continues at coordinate 1,361 of CBDUUO010000232.1, read as the reverse complement.
AGCATCAAGATTCGATTCTGGTGCTAACCGACGCGCTGGATTCGATTCAAATGGACGACAAGGCGCTAAAAGACGCGGTGGAAATGGGCGTGCTGTATTCGTGCGTGCTGCCCGGCAGCGGCAATATTATCGGCGGTCATTCGGCGGTCATTCGAAATTACGCCGGGTCCAGCACGGATGCCCTGATTACTCGTGCCGGTTTAAAAGGGGCATTTGGATTCAATCCTATGAAAACCGTTGTCTGGAAGGGCAAACGCCCCACCACCCGGATGGGGGCCGTTGCCATGCTGCGCAGCCGATTGGATGAGGTACGGCAGAAAGTACAAAAATACCGCACAGCCAGGGGCGGCAAAAAGCGAGATATCCATTTTTCAGCCGAAGATAAGGTGCTGCGGGATCTGCTGGGTCGCAAAATGCGTCTGCGGGCTCACGTTCATAAAATCGACGATATTGCAGCGCTTTTGCGGCTGGTGGATGAATTTAAAATTAAGGTTACGGTCGATCACGCCGGCGATGTGCACCAGCCGGAGATTTTCCGCGAATTAAAAAAGCGGAAAATTCCGGTTATCTACGGCCCGATCGATTCGTTCGCCTATAAGGTGGAACTTAAACACGAGGACTGGCGCAATGTACGCTATCTGTTGGAATCCGGGGTGGAATTCGGTCTTATGACCGACCATCCGGTAACCCTTGCGCGCCAGCTATTGCTGCAGACACGCTGGTTTATGCGGGCCGGCTTATCCCGGCAACAGGCCATTGAGTTGATCTCGCGCTGCAACGCCCAAATTCTCGGGATCGCTGATCGACTCGGAACGCTGCAGAAAGGCAAATGGGCTTCATTTGTTTGCTGGAACGGAGATCCTTTTGATCTGACCTACTACCCGGTGGCGGTGTACGGGGAGGGGGAGTTGCTTTATTCTGAGTCGTAATGGCAGCCGCCCTTTAATTCGGTGCTAAAATAGGTTTCAGTATTCAGGTGTCAGGTGTCAGGTGTCAGTTCCCGGGTTCAGGGTTCAGGGTTCAGAAGTTTCAGAATTTAAGTGTCAGATTTCTGGCTGTTGTCCTATGTCCTCTAACATCTGACCTCTTTCTGCTGTTATCTAACCTCTGAACGTTGAACCTATGAACCAGGCGACTGACACCTGAGAATGTATTATTCAGTTTGCTGCCTAAGCCCGTTAAATATTTGTCAACCCATTTGGGAATTTAACCGTCTGCATTTTATAGAAAACCAAATAATAAGCCGAGGATTAAAATATGCCTGATCATGATAAGCGGATTGTATCTGTTTGATTGATGAAACTGTTTTATTGGTTTTATTGGTTTAATTAGTTGTATTTGTTAAAGCGAACCAATTGAAC
>CBDUUO010000231.1:0-5419 GCA_965370395.1 uncultured bacterium | reverse complement strand
AACCCCCGGGTGCTTGTGGTGACCCCGGAAGTAACCTACCTGCCGGACCGCATGGGCGGTCTGGCCTCCTTTTTTACGGCTAAAGCCGGAGGGCTGGCCGATGTCTCTGCAGCCCTGGTCAGCGCTCTGTTTGAGCAGGGAGCTGACGTCCATATCGCCATTCCGGATTATCGCGCCATTTTCAGCGACGGTCTGGCGCCGGTTTTAAAAAAAGAATTCAGTAAGATTCAACGCAAGATGCCCGATGATCGAATTCATCTGGCAGAAGACCGTGCGTTTTACTATGTCAATCGGGTCTATTCCGACTATGGTACCGAAAATATCAAACTGGCGCTGGCGTTTCAGCGCGAGGTCATCAACAATATCATCCCCTATGTTCAGCCCGACCTGATCCACTGCAATGACTGGATGACCGGCTTAATTCCGGCCATGGCCCGCCAAATGGGCATTCCCTGTTTATTCACCATTCATAACGTGCATACCGTAAAAACAACCCTCGCATTCATTGAAGACCGCGGAATCGACGCGGCATCATTGTGGCAGCATTTATATTTTGAATTCATGGCCGATCGCTACGAAACTGCCAGGGAGACGAATCCCATAGATTTACTGACCAGCGGCGTCTTTGCCGCCCATTTTGTCAATGTGGTCAGCCCGAATTTTTTAGCAGAAATCGTCGACGGCCGACATGGTTTCGTCTATCCCCCTCTGCGTCAGGAATTGGCCAATAAAGTGCAGTCTGCATGCGCGGCGGGCATTCTCAATGCCCCGGATCCTTCCTTTAAACCGGCCACCGATAAAGAATTGAAGCGAAAGTATGGCCCCAAGAACCATATCGCCGGTAAAAAGGAAAACAAGCGCTATCTCCAGAAAAAATTAGGATTAATTCAGGATGATCAGGCGCCGATCTTTTTCTGGCCATCGCGGCTTGATCCAGTTCAGAAGGGCTGCCAGTTGCTGGCGGATATTTTGTATAATCTAATCTCCGGTTACTGGAATCAAAATCTGCAAATCGTATTCGTGGCCAATGGCGATTATCAGAATGTCTTTCGAGACATCGTCAATTTACACGGATTTCATGAACGGGTGGCCATATACGACTTTGATTTTCATCTGGAGCATCAGGCTTATGCGGCTTGCGACTTCATCCTCATGCCATCGAGTTTTGAGCCCTGCGGTCTGCCCCAGATGATCGCGCCGATCTATGGAACCCTGCCGGTGGCCCGCGATACCGGGGGCATACAGGATACGATTTCGCATCTGGATGTGGCCCAAAACAGCGGGAACGGTTTTTTGTTTAAAAATTTCGATTCCAGCGGTTTGATGTGGGCCATTAAGCAGGCCATGGATTTTTATAATCTGCCGCAAACAACAAAGGCCAAACAAATTCGCCGCATCATGCAGGAAAGTGCGGTCGCTTTCACCCATGCCAATACGGCGCGCCAGTATATTGCGCTGTATGAAAAAATGCTGCAACGTCCTCTGATCCTGCAAACGTCCCGAATCCAGGCACCGGCGAAGAAAACATCCGTCCGCAAGAATAAAAAAATGCCCTAACCCGGACAAGCCGGAACGAATTGCCACAAAGGCACCAAGACACAAAGCGAAACGCGTAACTTTTTGGTTAATATTCATCTTTGCGTCTTCGTGTCTTGGTGGTGTAAATGTTTTGCCACAAAATGCAAAGAATTCACAACTAAGACTCTAATAATCCTGCCGGCCTCGCCGAAGCTTTAGCGAAGGCGGGTTAACCCTGTCAAAAATAATGATAAAAAAGAAAAAAAAACCCTCCCCAAACGATCAAATCAACCAGGCACTGCAGCGCTTGTTGAAAAGCGACCCGTATTTAAAATCCTACGAAAAAATCATTCATCACCGTCTGCAAAAAATTGCAGAGACCGAACAGCGCCTCACTCAGGGAAAAATGAGCCTGGCTGACTTTGCTTTGGGGCATGCATACTTCGGTCTGCATTTTGAAGACAACCAGTGGGTTTTTCGCGAGTGGGCACCCAATGCAACCGCCATGTTTTTAATCGGAGATATGTCCGACTGGCTGGAAAAAGAAGAATTTGCTTTAAAAACCCTTGAAGACGGCATCTGGGAAATACGGCTTGCAGCAGACACATTTGACCACGGCGATTTATATCGGCTCCGGATCCGCTGGCCGGGCGGCAAAGGTGATCGCATCCCCGCCTACAGCCGGCGCGTGGTTCAGGATCCGGAATCGCTGATTTTTAATGCCCAGGTCTGGCGGCCGGATTCCCCGTACCAATGGCAATATAAAAATTTTCAACGCTCACCGGATGCGCCGCTGATTTATGAAGTTCACATCGGCATGGCCCAGCAGGAGGGCAAAATCGGATCGTATCAGGAGTTTGCCGCCAACATTCTTCCGCGGGTGAAAGCTTCCGGTTACAATACCCTGCAAATCATGGCCATCCCGGAACACCCCTATTACGGATCCTTCGGCTATCAGGTGTCCAGCTTTTTTGCAGTTTCATCCCGTTTCGGCACACCGGAAGATTTTAAAGCGTTAATTGATGATGCCCACAGTGCCGGGCTGGCTGTCATTATCGATCTGATTCACTCCCATGCGGTCACCAACGAGGTTGAGGGCCTGAGCCGATTTGACGGCACCCTGTATCAGTATTTTCACGACGGGCCCCGCGGACGCCACGAACTGTGGGATTCGCGCTGCTTTGATTACGGCAAGCATCAGGTCCTGCATTTTTTGCTTTCCAACTGCCGCTTCTGGCTCAATGAGTACCATCTGGACGGTTTTCGCTTTGACGGCATCACCAGTATGCTCTATCGACACCACGGTATGAACAAGGCGTTTACATCTTACGATGATTATTATGATGACAGCGTGGACGGGGAGGCGTTAACCTATCTGGCGCTGGCCAATAAAGTCATCCATGCCGTGCGACCGGATGTGATCACCATCGCCGAAGATGTCAGCGGCATGCCGGGGTTGGCGGTGCCGGCTGAAAACGGCGGCTTCGGGTTTGATTTCCGCTTTGCTCTGGGAGTTCCGGATTTCTGGATTAAACTGATCAAAGAAAAGGCCGACGAACACTGGCCCATCAACCATCTGTGGCATGAGCTTACCAATCGGCGCCATGATGAACAAACCATCAGCTACGCCGAATCCCATGACCAGGCGCTGGTGGGGGATCAATCCATTATTTTCCGATTGATCGGCGCCGACATGTATGACCATATGCACATGGATTCGCAAAATATCAAAGTGGATCGCGGCCTGGCCCTGCAGAAAATGATCCGGCTGATCACTCTGGCCAGCGCCGGCAACGGCTACTTAAATTTTATGGGAAATGAATTCGGGCATCCGGAGTGGATCGATTTTCCGCGGGAGGGCAACAACTGGTCCTATCATTACGCCCGCCGCCAGTGGCACCTGGTCGACGATGACAACTTAAAATATCAGTTTCTCGCCTGCTTTGATCAGGATATGATTGCCCTGGCCAAAACACACCGCCTGCTGGATACCGCCGACCTGCACCTTTTATATGAGCATTCCGATAACAAAGTGATCGTGTTTGAACGCGCCGGTCTGTTGTTTGTCTTTAATTTCCACCCTGCGCAATCCTACAGTGATTATCGCTTTGAAGCCCCGCCGGAAACCTATCGCATGCTGCTGACCAGTGATGCAACTCAATACGGCGGCCACGGCCGCCTGACAGCCGACCAGGAGCATCTAACGCTGCAAGAAAAAGGCACCAATTATTTGAGCCTGTACCTGCCCAACCGAACCGCAATCGTATTGCAGCATTTGGCTTGATCGAATTTCATAAAATCCTCCGGTTATTCGTCTTCCTGATCGTAGGCGTTGCAAATACAACACAGAAAAGTGGCCGGTTCGGTGTCACTGATGTTTTTCATGCAGCTGCTGCTTATCTGATCTGATTTTATTATTTATAATATTTTTAAATGATTACAACGATTTTTCAGAAATACTTAGCAGAAAAAATTGCGCTTCGAGCCGATTTTCGATATACTTTAATCATAATAAAATTTTGATGCAAACGACCACCTCCTGCCAACAGGCTCTTCAGAGTCGACGGGTCGTTTAGAAGGAAATGTAAAATTATTTATTAAGTATACGAGCGAAATGCTGGAATCAAACAGCAGGCATCAAATTAATTTGAAGCTATAAATTAGGCCAGAGGGGAAACCAAATGACGCGGCAGGTTCAAAACCGGCAGGGGCGCATGATTAACCCCTTGCAGGCAATTTTATTTTTCTCGGCGTTGCTGGTGTTTATTTTTACGGTGGTCTACCGAATGGTCAAAAGCGAAAGTTTCAGCAGCGCAATGGCGACCCTGATCGAATCCCTTTTGATTGTCTCTTTTTTTATTTTTCTCGGAATACTTCTCGCTTATCTTATTTACTTCATACATGAAAGAATCCGCCAGGGGTCTCGCCGCCAGCAGCGGTGGGATCTGTTTGGTGACCCTGCCACCCGGGATAAGTCCGCCGGTAAACCCGATCAAAATACCCTGGGGCTTGAACCGAATGATGAAGTTGAATCCCAGCCGAATTCCTGAAATAACTCCGGTAAATTGTATAATTATGTAAACAAAAGTGACGTTATGACTCGTCTATAAAAAGGGGGTCATGGAACCGTGGCGAAATGATCGCATTTCCTTCCCCGGGATGATGTCTGAAAAAAAGATAACTATCGCTAAATGCCCTTTTTAGGTATGATAATCGAACTGAGGTGTTATGAAAAAAAAATATGCGCTCATCATTTTCCTGGCTGGCATCGCGGTCTTCATGTCGGCATGTGCAAAAAAACGCCCGGTTCTCTATCCCAATGCAACCTATAAAGCAGTGGGGAAAACCGTGGCCCAAAGCGATATTGATGATTGCATCCGGATGGCTGCCGATTACGGCCATGCAACAGATTCCGGTAAGAATGTCGCCAAATCAACCGCAAAAGGTGCGGCGGTGGGTGCGGCGGTTGGCGGTGCGGTGGGTGCGGTCACCGGCCGTCCCGGTCGCGGATTAGCCGCTGGAGCAGCCGGCGGCGGGGCTGGGGGCCTGGCGCGCGGCGCTATGAAATCGGGTGATCCCGATGAGATCGAGCGTCGTTTTGTGGAGCAGTGCCTGCGGGATATGGGTTATAAGGTTATTGGATGGAAATAGAAAGAGGTGTCAATGAATAAAACAGAATTGGTGAAGAGAGTATCCGAAAAACTGGATGATATCCCCAAAAAAATTGCCGCCAAAGCAGTCGATGCGGTCTTTAAATCGATTCAAGAGGGCCTGGATGAAGACGGTATCGTCAAGATCGGCCAATGGGGAACCTATACGATAGATGACATTCAATAATTGGATCGGTGTGCAGGCGTACGGTTATACCGGTTGTCATAAATATGTTCCGTTTGCCAGATTT
>CBDUUO010000230.1:0-5420 GCA_965370395.1 uncultured bacterium | reverse complement strand
TCAGGGGCATGGACCTGCAGTCCAGGCTAAGCGGCAAAGATCTGGCCGAGTTTGGTGGAATCATCGGAGAAAAACTGCCTGCAACCGATGTATTCGAGATTCAAGGCCGATTGACCGGTTCCACCGCAGCGCTCACTCTGCAAGCAGTACAGGGCAGCGCCCGCCGCGGCGGCATAAGCCTGACGGCCAGCGGCGCAATCACTCAGCTGCTTGCCCTCGAAGGCATCAATGTCAGGCTGAAAGCTTCAGGCAAGGAGCTGGCCGACATCGGACCGCTGGTCGGAACAGAACTGCCCGAGCTGGGTCCTTTTGATGTGAGCACTAAACTTTCGGGTTCGGCCAAAGCCATTTCGCTGAACGAGTTTTCGGCAATAGTAGATAAGAGCGATTTTAAAGGCCTGGCCAAGGTGGAGTTTCTCAAGCGCCCCAAAATTACCATACGGCTGGAGTCGTCGGTGATCGATTTCACAGCCCTGATGAAAAGTTTAGAGAAAGACGAACAAAAGCCTGCGAATAAAGATAAGCAAAAGCGCCGTTTGTTTTCCGATGATCCCCTGCCTTTTGATGTCCTTAAGAAAATGGACGCCGATATCCTGCTGAAGGCCAGAAATATTCATGCTAAAGATGCGCGTCTTGAATTTGGTCACCTGACACTAAAACTCGAGGACAGTGATTTCAGCATCGATAAGCTCGAAGCGACGTATAAGGAGACGAAAATTTCGGGAAATCTTCAGATTAATGCCGGCACACCATCTCAGGTGGCTACCCATTTCCTGGTTCAAAACTTTAATTTGGGCGATTTTCTCAAAGAAACCGGCAAGAGCGATCAGGTTCGGGCCATCATTGATATCGCCGCCCATGGGAAAAGCAGGGGGAATTCGGTTAACAGCCTGATGGCGAATCTTGACGGCTCAATCGGTGCAGTAATGGGTGAAGGTTACCTGACCAAATACCTCGATATGCTCTCCATGGATCTTTCCAAAAAGGCCATTCATTTCTGGGGACGGCACAAAAAAGGAGATCAGATCAAATGTGCCGTAGTCCAGTTCGACATCAAAGAGGGCGTGGCCGCCAGTCAGGCCTTTGTATTCAATACCCGGGCCGGCATCCTGACCGGTGAAGGCGAAATCAACCTGGGTACCGAACAGATAAATTTTTTACTCGTACCAAAGCCCGAACATCCCAGCCTGAGCCTTTCGACAAAACTGCGGGTTAGCGGCACGGTCATGGATCCCAAGGTGAGCCCGGACGAGTTGTCTTTATTAACCAAAGGCGCTGAGTTGCTTAGCAGCCTTGCGGTCGGCCCGCTCGGACTGCTGGCACCGTTTGTACACCTGGGTGCGAATAAAAATCATCCCTGTGATGTCCAGAGCATCGGACAATTGGGGTTACAAAGCCCTGCCTCTAAATAGTCGGACAGAATTAAATCATTATGTTAAATCGACAATTTTCAATCATTGGAAGATTGTGGCTTGTGGCTTGGGGGTCGGGCCACGATAAGTCGGGAGGTCGGAGGTCGGGCCACGATAAGTAATTGACATTGCAAATAAAATGGCATAAAAACGTCTCTGAAACGATCTTAATCCTTACATTTTTCCCCTAAAACTGCCTTATTAAGAGGATCGACGAAAAATGGCTCGTTCAAAAAAACAGGAAGGGTGCATTCTGGGAGGATCGTTATCATGCTACGGCAGTGGAAAGTAACCGCTATTTAAGGATTGAATCATGGGTAAATACAAGCGTTTTTTATTACGCACATGCATATGGCTTCTCTTATTTGGCCTGCCGGTTTCAGCTTTTGGCGCCGACAAGGTTACGCTCCAACTCATTTGGAAAAACCAGTTCCAATTTGCGGGCTATTATGTTGCCAGGGAACTGGAATTCTACGAGGAAGCCGGGCTGGATGTGACCATCAAAGAGTATGAACTCGGCACGGACGTGACCGCGGATGTTGTTTCTCAGCGCGCGCATTTCGGCGTGGGCCGGTCATCGCTTATCCTGGAGAGCATGGAAGGCAAGCCGGTTTACCTGCTTTCGGCCATTTTTCAACATTCACCCTTTATGTTGTTGGCCCAAAAACGGGGAGACTTAAAAGAGGTCCCCGATTTAAAAGGCAAACGGATCATGGTCACCGATGATGTGGTAGGCATGGCGTCGCTTACCGCCATGCTTACCACCAATGGTATCAAGCTGGGCGATTATATCTCGCAAAAACACACCTTCAGCGTCGACGATCTGATTTCCGGCAACACCGACGCCATTGCCGCCTACATTTCCAATGAGCCCTTTCACATGCAAAAACGGGGGGTGGATTATACGATCTTTGCCCCCAGAGATCACGGTTTCGACTTTTACAGTGATATCTTGTTCACCTCTCAAAAATTCTATCAGGAAAATCCGCAACTGGTGGAGCGGTTTCATCAGGCCAGTCTTCGAGGGTGGGCCTATGCGTTTTCCCACATCGATGAAGCGGTCGAAATCATATTTAAAAAATACAACACCCAGAATCGGAGCAAAGATGCGCTGCTGTTTGAAGCCAACTCGCTGAAGAAGCTGGCTTTTGATGGAGACATCCCCCTCGGAGACATCACTAAGGTCCGCGTAAGGCAGATTGCCCAAGTATACCAGCTTTTGGGAATGACCAACAAACCCCTGAAAACAGACGACCTGATTATTAGCCCCAAAGACAATGTACGCTTACCCCTGAACCCTGAGGAACGCGCTTGGCTGAATGAACACCACACCGTCAAAGCAAGGGTAGGGCAAGCCCCACCCTTGCATTTTTTTGATGGAAAATTTCGTGGTATTTCTGTTGATTATCTGAATCTAATTGCAAAGCGTGCTGGCTTCAAGGTCCAATATGTTACCGATATAACCTGGTCTAATGCCTTGGATCACATTAAAAATCATGATGTCATCGATTTGCTCCTCACGGCCAAGGCGACTCCGGAACGTCGCGGTTTTATGGCCTTTACCAAAGACTATCTATTGATACCCTGGGTCATTTTTACCCAGAAAGATAGATCCGTCGACACAATCGAAGCGTTGATTAACAAGACGGTATCCGTAGAGCAAAATTTTGTCATGCATAAGAAACTCGTCGCCGAATATCCCGGAATAAAGCTTTTAGTAAAGGGAACCTCAAAAGAAGCGATTGAAGCCGTTGCCACTGGACAGGCGGATGCATATATAGGGAACTTGACTACTGGGGCATATATTATCCAGCAAAACAATTTTATTAATCTTAAAATTTCTGCTCCCACACCTTTTGACAATCACAACCAGGCTATGGCCATACGGAACGACTGGCCGGAACTTACCGGAATCATCGACAAGACCTTCACTGCCATAACACCGGAAGAGCATGCCGCTATCAGAAAAAAATGGCTTCCCATCGACTACGAACAAGGCGTTGACAGATCACAGATGATTGGCGTGGCTTCAGGCTCACCCGTTGACACTTTTAAACTGACCTTGAACGAGCGTGCCTGGCTGGACGCGCATCCGGTCATTCGGGTGCACAATGAAAAAGACTGGCCGCCGTTCAACTATTTTGAATACGGCAGCCCCCGGGGTCTGTCCATTGATTACATGAATCTGGTGGCCGAACAGCTGGGCATCAAAGTCGAATATGTCAGCGGGCCCAGCTGGAACGAATTCCTGGAAATGGTAAAGCGCAAAGAGCTGGATGTGATGCTCAACATCGTCAAAACCGAAGACCGCATGAAATACCTGCTGTACACCGAGCCTTACATCAAAAATCCCAATGTCATTGTCAGCTCACAGGAAAGCCCCTATGAAACAATTCAAGCGCTTTTCGGCAAGACCGTGGCGTTTCCCAAAGGATTCTTCTATGAAGAGGTTTTGACCAAATCCTTTCCTCAAATCAAGCGCCTCCCTGTGGAGGACACCCTGGCGAGCCTCAAAGCGGTAACGTTCGGCCGGGCGGATGCCGCCCTGGGTGAGGGGGCCGTGATGCGAACCCTGATCAACAAAAATATGCTATCCGGCCTGCGAATTTCCGGTGAGGTGAATATCGGAAATCCCGACCTGACGAATCTGCGCCTCGGGGTACGGGATGACTGGCCGTTGCTGCAATCCGCGCTGATGAAGGCCATGGCCGCCATTACACCCCAGGAAATCAATCAAATCCGGCAAAAGTGGATTGGGGTCGATGTGCCGACAACTTCGCAGGAAACAGCCGTGTCGATTGCATATGGCCGTCTGATTGCATACGGCATTGCGGTTTTCCTGATTCTCAGTCTGCTGGCCTGGATATTGATCAAAACGATTAAAAAAGAACAGATTGCAGTTAGTTTTGGATCGCGCTGGTTTCGCGGGCTTGTTCTGGCCGGTTTGAGTTTCTTTGTCATCATTGTCTGCCTGCTGGGCTGGTTTACACTGGAGCGGAACAGGGAAAACCTTCTGGCGGGTGTCGCTGAAAACCTCACGGAAATTTTAAAAATCGCGGATGACAGGCTCCACCTCTGGGTCGAGCAAAGAACATCTTTTCTGAAGCTGCTGGGACGCGATCCGGAACTGGTGATTCTGACCAAACGCCTTCTGGCCGTCACACCCGAGCGTGAAAGCCTGGTGGCCTCCGATGCGTTACGGGATACCCGTGCGTTTTTCAAGACCAACAAGGATATTTTTTCGAATATCGGCTTTTTTATCATCAACGCAGATCACATCAGCGTCGGGTCCATGCGGGATACCAATATCGGTACCCGGAATCTCATTTCACAGCAGAGTCCGGATCTGCTCAGGCGGGCCTTTGAGGGCAAAGTCCTGTTCGTGCCGCCCATCGAACCCGATGTCCCCCTGGGCAACGGGCCCAAAGCAGACGGGGCCAGGAATCCATCCACCAAGTTCTTTATGGGGCCTATCCGGGACACCAATGGACAAATCATAGCGGTAATGACCCTGCGTGTGGATCCTTCAGAAGACTTCTCACGGGTTTTAACTTCTTTTGAGATGCGCAAGACCTTTGAAACCTATGCCTTTAGCGAGCATGGCGAGCTTCTTTCAGAAAGCCGGTTTGATGAACAGTTGCGCCGGATCGGACTGATCGCAGAAGGACAACAGAGTGCCTCCAACATTGCGATTCGAGATCCGGGAGTCAACCTGGTTAAAGGTCAGCGCCCCAAAATCGAAAGAGCTCAACAGCCCTTAACCCGGATGGCATCCCGTGCTATTCAATTGAAGCTTAATATGGAAAAGGCGGGTCAAACCTACGGTCACTCGGAAATCGAAATTGATACCAAAGGATACCGGGATTATCGCGGGGTGCCGGTCTTCGGCGCCTGGATCTGGGACGCTGACCTGGGGCTTGGCCTGGCGACTGAAATCGAAGTGGCTGAAGTGATGTCCAATTATTATCAGATACGACGGACGGTTTTCGGGGTTTTGGGATTTACCCT
>CBDUUO010000229.1:0-5477 GCA_965370395.1 uncultured bacterium | reverse complement strand
GGTGAGATTATGCCGGTCATGGAGACATTCGACGCTGTTTCTTCGGGTACATTGAAGATTGACTTTTCCTACGGTCCTTACTGGATCGGCAAGTTGCCCATGGCTATCTATGCCAGCGGCCTGCCACCGTTCACCTTGCCGAGATGGGAACAGTACAAGGTCCTGTATTACGAGCTGGGACTTGAAAAGCTAATCCGGGATGCGTACGCCAAGCACAACATTTTCTATGTCGCCGCCATGCCAACCAATAATGCCGTAATGCTGAGCAAATTCCCCGTTCACAAAGCGGCCGATTTGAAAGGCAAGAAATTCAGAGCCACAGGTCTGTATGCCGAGGTTTTGAACGAAGCCGGGGCATCGGCGACCTACTTCCCCTGGGGAGAAATATACGGGGCCCTGGAAAAGGGCACGATTGACGGTGTAATCGCCGGACCATTAAGCAGCCAGGCCGATTCGGGATTTCATGAGCCCACAAAATTTTTACTGGAGACGCCGATAACACCGGTCGATGCCTGGAGCCTGCATGTCAATATGGACGCCTGGAAAGCGCTGCCGGATGACCTGCAAAAGCTCCTGGTCGAAAGTGCTTCGTACGCGGCTGACCTGTTCACCGGATCATACTTTGTGCATGATGTCCGGTGGAGAAAGAAAATAGTGGAGAAACATGGTTTTACCGTGACGACTATGTCCGAGGAAGAGCAGCGCAAAATGAGTAAATACTCCCTGGCGGTTCTGGATAAATATTCTAAAAAAGATCCCGCATTTGCCGAAGCCACAAAAATACTCAAGACCTACATGAGGGATCTGGGGCTCTTAAAATAATAACTGCCGAACTTCGGCCGGAGCTAATATAGCCCACCGGGTAAAGGTAGAGGTCCTGCCTCTGCCTTTACCTTGGACACCCTAATTGATCAAAAAATGCTCAATTAGGAGTTAATTGTTATAAGTTATTCGTTATTAGAATAAGGATTAACTCATCATTTATTTATTCATATATCGTTGAAATATAAATAGAGATAGTTTTCCTTATTAAACTATTAACCAATAACTAATAACCCCCCACTTGGTTTTAACTCAATTGGGGTAACCATGAGGGCATAATGAAGCGGTTGCTCAAAATCATCGACAGTATCAGTGATTGGTCGGGCAGGCTATTCTCATATCTGTTATGGCCCGGGGTGGCGGTGCTGGTGTACGAGGTTATCGCCAGGTATGTATTCAATGCCCCGACGATATGGGCTCACGGTTCAACGCAGCGTATCTTCGCCGTCTACTACTTCATTTGTGGCGCATACATCAGCCTTAACCGGTCACATATCACTATGGACATAATTTACGAACGCTTCAGTCCAAGGAAAAAGGCTATTCTGGACATCATCAGCTTTTTCTTTTTCTTTGCTTTCTGTGGTGTCTTGCTATGGTACGGATCCCGTTATGCATGGTCCTCCCTGATACGCTTAGAACCCTGCGGTACCCCTTTCCGTGCCCCTCTTTACCCGATTAAGCTGATGATTCCATTGGGGGCGATGCTGATCATCCTTCAGGAACTGGCTAATCTATGGCGCAGCATCTACGTCGCGATCACAGGGGAATCGTATGAGCATTGAATTAGTTACCGTGATAATGTTTGGCGGTCTCATCGTGAGCCTGCTGCTGGGCATTCCTCTCGCCTGGTGTCTGGGCGGTGTTTCAGTATTTGTATGTCTTTTGCTGTGGGGCCCGAATGGCCTGATGCTGATTGTCTACAATACCTTTGGCGCTATGTGGGCAATCGTTCTGGTCGCCATTCCCCTGTTTATGTCCATGGGAATTCTATTACAGCGCGCCGGTATCGCCGAAGCCTTGTTCGAGACAATCCACCGATGGTCTGGCCGGTTAAGAGGGGGTATCGCCATGGGCGTTGTGGTCATCTGCGTCCTCTTTGCGGCCATGACCGGCGTAAGCGCTGCGGCCACACTGACGATGGGATTGATAGCGCTTCCGGCAATGCTCAAAAGAGGCTATCACAAAAGCATCGCATTGGGCTGTATCGCCGGTCCGGGGACGCTGGGAATATTAATTCCGCCCAGCATTATAAGTATTTTGCTTGCCATCGTCGGCAACGTTTCGGTGGGCAAGCTGTTTATGGCGGGGATAGGCCCAGGCATTCTTCTTTCCGGTCTTTTTATAGCCTATATCGGCATCAGAGGCTGGATCAACCCGCAGCTGTGCCCCAGCCATCCGGAAAGGTTCACCGTAAGGGAAAAATTCGTTTCTCTCAAAACCATCATCCTGCCTTTCGCCATTATCATGGCCGTTCTGGGGTCGATTTTCTTCGGCATTGCCACACCTACCGAAGCCGGTGCTTTGGGAGTGACGGCTGTTCTCATAACTGTTGCTATCCACCGACGATTTAGCTTGAAACTCATCAATGAAACAACGATCGAAACCTTTAGAATAACCGGGCTGACCATGTGGATTTTCTACGGGGCCATGTGCTTCAGTGCCGTGTACGCCAGAGCCGGCGGCGCAGTTTTCTTGAGTGATTTTTTCCTGGGGCTGGGAATGAATCGCTGGCTCATTCTGATCACAATGATGGGGCTATCTTTGCTGCTGGGTATGTTTGTCGATCCCTTTGCCATTATTTTCATCCTGGCCCCCATCTGTTTTCCGATCGTAAAGAAACTGGGTTTCGATCCGGTATGGTTCGGCATCCTTTTCGTCATCAATATGCAGATGGGTTACGTCACGCCACCCTTTGGCTACCAGCTTTTCTATCTGAAGTCGGTGGCGCCCGAAGGAATCACTACGGGTGATATCTACAAATCTATTTTTCCATTTCTCGGCATTTTGATAATCGGAATGGCCCTCATTATGATTTTCCCCCAGATTGCCCTGTGGCTTCCCGAATTGATGATGAAGCTGGCAGATTGAGAAGCTACAAGCTATCTCAAAAAGGCTATATGAAAAAACAATGAAAGTGATGGAAGCCATCCGTACACGACGGTCCATAAGAAAATACAAACCGACTCCGGTCCCGATGGAAGATATTCGTCTTATTGTGGAGGCGGCTACATGGGCCCCTTCAGGCTACAATCAACAACCCTGGAAATTTATTGTGTTGCAGGATCAGCAAATAAAGGTTCGAATGTATGTGGATGCTCATCGCGCTTGTGCCTATTGGCATTCCAGAGCATTATCCCCGCGCCCCGAAACGCAAACCGTTAGAGACGGTAATGGAAATTCGCTGATGAACCTCGGAAGATATCTGCTTTATATAGGCTCGTGGTATTTAATTTAACTTCAACGGTTCCGGAAAATTGGACACTTCAAAAGCAGTCCTGGCATTCAGCACATGACCGGACAGTTCCCGACGGGCCAGTTTTTGTGCGAATTTGACCGCATTGACAATTGCATCAAGGCTTATACCGGTATTTACGCCAATTTCCTGAAATAGATATACCAAATCTTCTGTTGGAATATTCCAGGAGCCGACCTCCATTTTTGGGGCTCCAAAAGGGGGCCCGCTTAATCCGCCGATGGCTGTATCAAAAATGCGGATTCCTGCCTCATAGGCGGCCAGACAGTTTACAAGTCCCAGCCCTGTGGTGTTATGAAAATGGACCGCCAGGTTTGTGTCCAGATCCAGGTCTTGCAATGCATTAATGGTTTCTTTGATCTGTTTTGGATTGGCCATACCGGGACTGTCGACAAGCGAAATTTCGTTTACCCCCATAAAAGCCAGTTTAGTTACTAGATCGACAAGATCCTTGATTGGGACCCTGCCCTCATACTGACAGCAAAATGCGGCAAGGAGATAAACCCTGATAGTTTTTCCTTTTTCCAAACAGGCCTGGAATATCGCAGGAAGGGTTTTGAAAAGGGTTTCTCTTATACTGATACCCATGACTGCCCTGTTAAACGATTCGCTCGCAGCGACCAGGGTTCCTATTTCGTCGACATTGGTGTTTAGGGCGCGGCGGCAAGCAATTTCATTGGGAGCAAGTCCTATGATGGTGACCTCTGGTTTTTTATCGAGGGCATTGATGACTTCTTCCGCATCGGCAAATTCGGGCCTGATACGCGGATGCGTAAAGGCAACACAGTCAATCTTGGTCAAACCACTTTGCATCAGACTTTTTGCCAACGCGATTTTTTCCGGTGTGCCGATTTTGGGCAATGCAACCGGGCCATCCCTGGGACTGGTATCTACAATTGTGAC
The DNA here is from genome assembly GCA_965370395.1 of uncultured bacterium. Lineage (GTDB taxonomy): Bacteria > Desulfobacterota > Desulfobacteria > Desulfobacterales > JAHEIW01 > JAHEIW01. The sequence continues at coordinate 1,276 of CBDUUO010000229.1, read as the reverse complement.
ATCCGCCATAGAACTCACCAAACCAAAAGGCGTTTTGGACTATTTTAAGCGCTTTATCTGCTCGCTTGCGCGGTTTTCTGTTCGCAATCGGGTGGAGTCCACCGTCGGTTCCAATAATTCTTGCAATAAGGTGGCACCCGGTCACCCATGCAATTGGTTCCAGGGTCATCTGGTATATTTGCAACAATTAGGCCATACCGTTCAAAGGCTTGTTTCCATTGAAACTTTTTGGATTACTATTCTGCAGAATGGTCTTTTATGTTTAAATAGTAAACAATATGTCAGCTAATTGAGATTGTATTGTTTCAATTTGACATAAAAGGTCCTGCGGCTGATTCCGAGCATCTTGATGGCCTCTGATCTGTTTTTAGCTTGCTGCAGCACGTCCTTGATGACCTCCTTTTCCGTGTGTTGGACTGCCAGGGAAAGCAAACCAAGATTTTGGTCGAATTGGGAATGATGGTGTCGACTTTCGCTATTTTCATTGTCCAGGCCTTCAAGGGATAATAAGAAATCCGGAAAATAATTATCGGTTATCAGGGAGCCGGTGGTCATGGTAACCATATAATCGATTACGCCTTTTAGTTCACGCACATTTCCAGGCCAGTGATACGACTTCAAGACCTTAAAGCAATTCGCGGCCAACTGCAGGGTACGATCCTGTTTTTGGGAATGCCTTTTCAAGAAAAAATTGGCCAGCAACGGTATATCACCGGGACGGTCTCGCAACGGTGGGAGATGGATGCTGATCGTATTCAATCGATAAATTAAATCCTGCCGGAAACTTTTTTCCTCTATTAATCGTGGCAGATCCTTATTCGTGGCCGTGATAATCCGAACGTCAACCTCGATATTTTTGGCACTGCCGATTCTCTTGAAATAGCCTTCGTTCAATACGCGCAGCAGCTTGGCCTGGGTTTGTAGCGAGGCATCGGCGATCTCATCAAAAAAAAGCGTTCCCTTATGCGCTTCGACAAACAGACCATGTCGCCCGCCCGGAGCAGCACCTGTAAAGGCACCTTTCTCGTATCCGAAAAGTTCACTGTCGATAAGCTGGTCAGGAATAGCAGCACAGTTGATATCTACAAACTTCTTCAGGTTGCGGCTGCTGGTTTTGTGAATTGTACGCGCCAGTATTTCTTTGCCGGTGCCGCTTTCACCCTCGATGAGCACCGGGTAATTGCTCTGGGCCGCTTTTTGCGCTTTATGCAGGACCGCTTTAAAACGGGGATCGTCTCCTACCAATTCTGAAAACGCCGGCAATAGTTTCTTTTTA
>CBDUUO010000228.1:0-5486 GCA_965370395.1 uncultured bacterium | reverse complement strand
AGGAGCGTGAGCGACGAAGCAATCTTTTGCTTAATTTCACCGAGAATTGCTGACCTCAGGGTCCCTCTCAAAAAATATATTGACGTCCTACGATATAATAAAAAAGATTAAACAAAGCTCCCAGACAATTACGGTGGTGAAGGCGCAGATGATATAGGAGAAAATATGCCGGGTGTGAGTCATCGATCTCTTTCGCAACACATTTCGAAATAACAACAGAATGACAACTCCCATACAGGTTAAAAAATACTTTGCCCCCATGAATACAAAGGGGCCGTATTTGAGGAAATAGGACATGACCGGGTTCAGCTCCTTTGAGCCATTGTCGAGCAGATACAGGGTTAACAGCGCGTCGAGAATGCTTAGCAGCAGGATGGCGACAATGGCCGCAAAAATATTTGAGCTGTACCGATCAAAGTAAAATGTACTATGCCAATCTTCCTTGCGGCGGACATGGGCCCGCCTGCCTGCAAACAACAGATATTTCAGTTTCGGGAACCGATGGGTGCGCCGATCTTTCCCGGCGCGCTTTTCATCAAAACCTGAGCTATCTGATGCTGAACCGGATTTGTCCCTGCTGTAAAAAAACCTGGCCATTTTACCTCTTGGAAATAAAAATTCGAGATTCACAAATTATACACAGCGTCACAATTAATTGCGTATTTTACGGGCGAATTGTTGACATAAAAGGTATAGAAATAGGTAAGACTTGTAATTCGCTGTGTATGTATGCGCAATGATTTATACCGCTTTCCATAATAATGTTCCGAATGACGGAATTGGGGTATAAGTGGTTGTAGAAAAAAACGTTTGAATACCGGAACGTTTTTTTGACAACCACTATAAGTCGTTCTGTATAAATATCGGCACATCTGGAGCAATACTTTAGAAGCGATACGGTTCTTTGACAGTGCTGCGAATATAATATAATATAACAGCCTCCCGGATCAACTGACGATGTCCCCATGGACATCTATACCCAAAAGGGGCGCTTTAAACACCTCAACAAGGAAGATGTTTCACGGATTCAAGGCATGGTGGAAGAAGACTGGAACAACTTGCTGCGCAAAACAGATGAGGTGCTATCCTGACCGGTGCAATACGAATGTTGCGGCGCTATTCTAAAATCCAGTTGATCCGGCCTGCATAAAACAATCTCGTTCACTAAGACCGAACACCCCTAAAATAAGCAGAAAGAGGTATTATGATAAAAATTAAGGGCTCCAGGAAACTGACCGCCGAAAAGTGGCTAAACCTGTTTGATGTGCGCTATGTCGCCAAAACCGGAGATGAAAAATCCTGGCAAATCGCTTCCCGGCAAAAAAAACCCAAATGCGTCACCGGCAGTTACCATCGGCCGGATGCCGTGGTGATTGTACCGTTTCACACCGTAAAGAACAAGATGGTCATCACCCGTGAGTATCGGGTGCCCTTAAATGACTATGAATACGGATTCCCGGCCGGATTGGTCGATAGCGGTGAATCCGTCGAGCAGGCCGCACGCCGCGAACTGATGGAGGAAACCGGGTTAACCGTCAGCCGCTTCATAAAGATCAGCCCGCCGATCTACTCTTCTGCCGGAATGACCGACGAATCCGTGGCGATGGTTTATGTGGAATGTGAAGGTGAACCGTCAAACAGCGCCAACACCGATTCCGAACTGATTGAAATCCTGTTCATCTCACCCGACGAGGCTTTGGATCTGTTAAGCGATACAACGCTGAAGTTTGATGCCAAAGCCTGGCTGGCGATATCTCAATTTGCTGAAAATGATGCGCACTAAAATTACAAATCCAATCGACGTTAAGCCCATTGCCACTTCCGCAATTGTCGTTATTTCAGTATATATTGCCGCCCAGCTGCTGTCTGATATTGGGAGCCTCAAAATCGCCCGGGTGGCCGGATTCAGTATTGACGCCGGCACATTTATTTATCCCCTTACCTTTACCATCCGGGACCTGGTCCATAAACAGCTTGGCAAAGCAGCCGCGCGCACCGTAATTATTCTGGCGGCGGCAATTAACCTTTTTATGGTGGTTTTCTTTCAATTTGCCGCCTGGCTGCCCCAGGACCCCTCCTGGGGCCTGGGTAAGGAATTTGCGACCGTTCTCGGTCCGGTGTGGCGAATCGTCATCGCCAGTATTGTTGCGGAAGTCATCAGCGAACTGATTGATACCGAAGTATACCACTTTTGGGTCAGCCGTATCACGCGAAAGTATCAGTGGGCACGGGTACTCGTCAGCAATGCGGTCAGCATCCCCATCGACAGCTTGATTTTTTGCTGGGGGGCATTCGGCTTTGCGCTTCCGAATTCGGTTGTCTGGTCCATATTTTTTGCGAACGTCATTATAAAAGGATTGATCACCGTTGTCAGTCTGCCCGCTATTTATCTGGTAAAAGAAAAAGATGCGGCTGAATTAACCCTGCCACCGGAATCAACTGAACATTTTGAATGAAGACAAGACGTAATTTGAGTGTTATATTTCAGGTGGTGTCCTATATTTAATTTATAAAACCAGGAATAAATAGGTTTCGGGTGTCAGGCCAAATGGGTTTCAGGTGTCAGTGTTCAGGTGTCAGGATTCTGGCCTCCGACTGGTGGACAATGACCCTTGATCGCTGTATCAGTTGTTTGTGTTTTCTGAAACCTGACACCTGACACCCGAAACCTGCCGCCGAAGGCCTGAAGCCTGAAACCAAAGTTATGGTGTTTTTGATGTAAGGAGATAAATATGAAGTTCGTATGTCCGGTATGCCAAACCGCCGGTGACATTCCCGAAGAGGACTCGCTTCAGCCGGCAACCCAAACAACATGCCTGAAGTGCGGTACGGGCCTGTCCATCGAGCACGAAACGGGCCGGGTGCAAAGGCTATCAGCCGGGCAAGACCCGCTGGAAGACCGAACGGCATCAAGTCCCCGGCCAAAGTCTGCAGTATCATCGGTATTATCCATGGGGCCGCAGGATAAAGGCCGCAAAGATTATCTGGCGATGGGTGTATTTGCGGTTGTTTTAAGCGCGCTGATTGCGACCGGGGTGTACTTTTCCTTTAACATTGACAGGGGCGACTTGAACCAGCCGTTGCAAAAGATTTCCAAACTGTTTGATGAAGTTTCCCAGTATGGTAAAACCATTTTGGGTGAATTTCAAAAAGACCGGCAGCCCAAGAACCAGCAAGCCCGCCAGGCCCAAAAACACGTGCGCAAAGGTTACGACCATTACAAAGAAAACCGACTTAAAAAAGCCCTGGAAGAACTGAGCCAGGCAATTGAGATCCATCCTGAAAATCCCGAAGCTTATTTCTGGCGAGCTCGAACGTTTATTCGACAGGGACAATATGACGATGCAATAGCGGATTTGAATGCGGTGGTGAATTTGAATCCGCGCTACAGTGCGGCCTACGACAACCTCGGCTGGCTGTTTATGCGCCGCAATAAATATGATGAAAGCCTTTTTAACCTGAACAAATCCATTGAATTGAAACCGGATAACGGTTGGGCCCACTATATGCGCGGTCGCGTCTATTTCAACAAGGGGGATTTTCAAAAAGCGGTCGAAAATGCCAAAACCGCCTGTAAATTGGGTTATAAAGACGGCTGCCGCGATGCCACACGCTATGAAGCGAAATTAAACCAAAACAGTTGATGCCTATCTTGAAAACACCCGTTCAAAAATTTTGAAAGTTTATCTTAATTTCCCTTATCGTGCATTTATTTTTGTAAGATTTTGGGTCAATATTTTTATCACCACGAAGGGCACGAAGTTCACAAGAGTTTATAAAAATTCATAACAAACATCCTTCATTTTCTTCGTGATCTTCGTGGTTCAATTCCTATTTGGTTGTACACGGTCGGCTAAAGGATGAATATTCAGCATGTCGCAAAATGATTATTATCAGATCTTAGACATCGATCAAAAGGCAAGCCCCAAGCAGATCAAGGATGCCTACCGCAAACTGGCCTTTAAGTATCACCCGGATCGAAACAGCAAAAATCCGGAGGCCCCCGAAAAAATGAAACGGGTCAATGAGGCCTATGCGGTTCTGTCGGATTCGGCCAAACGGCGTGAATATGACTCCATGAGGCAACAGTTCGGCTCATCGGCTTACAGCCAGTTTCGGCAAAATTACTCCGAGCAGGATATTTTCAGCGGCTCGGATATCAATCAAATCCTAGAACAGATGGCCCGGGCGTTCGGCTTGAGAGGGTTTGATGAAATTTTCAAGGAATTTTACGGACAGGGGTACCGGCATTATGAATTCCGAAAACCCGGATTTTTTGCAAAAAGCTATTATTTTACAGGTCCCCGCCACACCCGGGGCATGAATTATTCCGGTCTCCCTTTGCAGGGAAGTATCGGTAAACTCACTCGCTTTTTTCTAAAACAATTCAGCGGGATTGGGCTACCTGAAGACGGCGCAGACCATAATGACACCATCTCGCTGAGCCCGGAACATGCCCGACAGGGCGGACCCTATGCCTATTATTTGCGGAAAAAAGATAAAAAACTGGTTGTCAAAATCCCGCCGGGCGTCAAGCATAATCAACACATCCGGCTTGCGGGAATGGGAGCAGATGGGAAGGGCGGCGGAAAGGCCGGAGATCTGTATCTGAAGGTTCGTATACGAAAGCCGCTGCTGCAACGCCTAAAAAATTTTATATCAAAGACCGGCGCTTGATTTGTCCTGATTATGGGCGGCACCAACGGCCTTAGGATTAAATTGACATGCAAAATTTGCGTCTTAATATACGGGTTACATAAAAAACGGCCTTTGAGCAAACGGTTTGTTCGCCTTCGCCAAAGGCTAAAACCCGAAAGAGCTCGTCGAGGCCATGCTGGGGGGCGTTTCATTAAGATTCAGCGTACCGAATCGGTGACGCGACCCGGCAATCGGAAAACCGGAGTTGGGATAGCCCGGAAAAGGGAAAGGATCTGTTAGATGCGATCGTTAAACGCAGGCTTTCAAAAAAAGACGGCGATATTCATCATCATGGTTATGGCCCTGCCCGCGCTTTGCGGAGCGATCGATATTCAATTGCCGGGCATTCATCTTAGATACGGCAAGCTGGAACGCAGCCGCGATGTGACCAAAACCTTTGAAACGCCCCGGGTTTTAGAAAACCATAAGTACTATTTCAACGGCTGGGGATCCGTTCCGTATGCGATCATCGCCATTGATAGCAAATACAAACTGCGGAAGGGATTGTGGAAAGAGGTTGAGGCTACCGTACCGCTTCTCAGAAGCTGGGTCCACCAGATGGACATGATCTACGGGTACGCTCCCTACGGGTTCAGAATTTTAGACCATAAGGGCAACCCGGTGGGGGTGTGGTATTCAAGCAAACAATGGACGACCATCGTTATCGAAGAAGGCAATCAGATCGCGGTCTTTGCGCCCGAGGCCCCGGGTTTTCGAGGAGGCAAATAAAAAAGTCCATAATCCCTAATTACTCCGCCCTGAAAAATAGCCATAACAGGGTTGGGTAT
>CBDUUO010000227.1:0-5492 GCA_965370395.1 uncultured bacterium | reverse complement strand
GCCGCATCCAATGCTATCCGAAGGACATTGTCTTTGGCTGCTGAGGTTGGTTGCACTCCAAAACAAAGCAGCACCCCTAGCAGGATTACGATTGTCAAGGACGGTCTGAGTGTTTTCATCTTAGTCTCTCCTTTCATGAAATAAGGTGAACAAAAGAATGTCCAATCAAGTCCTCGATCAAGGGCTTCGTCTCATCACCTCCTTTCCAGCAGGCGTCCCAAAGATTTGCACTAAAGCGCGAAAGGGCGGGTCCGTTAGGGCAGCCCTTTCTGATCAAGGTGCCGTTTGATATGCCCGGCTGCCTCGCGAGTGTCTCCAGGTGGGTCTGGACTCTTTGCTTGGATGAAACGACTCAAAAAGTCGATCAGGATGTCCCGGTCCTCATCGATCCAGCCCAAAAGCACTTTTTTTTGACCATTTTCATCATTCATGAAACGCCCCTGCCTTTGTTAGAAAAGTTCTTCTTTGCTGTGTTCTCCTATTGTGTTTAGAAAAAGGTAATGGATAATTCTTATTACTCTCAATTTCTTTTTGTGTAAAGGCCATCAGGGGGGATCCTGGTTTTCCGCTTTTCAAGGTGGCCGCAATCTATTAGGAAAATTCTTGAAATCTGAGAAATAGACGCGGACAATCGTCAACCCATCTAAATCCGAGTCGAAAATTCCAATCTGCTTTTGATCCAAATATGCCTCATTTTAAACCTTTTTAACGCATGTAGTCCCGAATTTAAGCGTCAGAGGCCGCTTTTTTGATCACGTGAATCACGAAATCAGGGCAGTTAATTTCACACATTTTACAGCCAATGCATTCTTGCGGGTTGGCCACCTCAACAACATTATATCCTTTTTTATTTCGCCGGGGGGTCATCCGCAAAACGTCATTCGGACAGTAATAAACACATAGGCCGCAACCCTTGCATAATTCCTTCTCAATATAATGTACGGGCATCTTATGTTTCATTCCATTTCTTTTATCAATTCAGGTATTTCCGTGGAATTGCGGGCAATTACGGCCCCAGCATTTTCCAGGGCCTTGATCTTGCTCGAGGCGGTTGCTTCTTGACCTTCGATTATCGCTCCTGCATGCCCCATCTGGGCCCCTGCAGGTGCAGTGCGTCCGACGATAAGCGCGATGACCGGCTTTTTCATATGATGACGGATATATTTGGCTGCATCGTGCTCCAACCGCCCGCCGACCTCACCCAAGAGAACGACAACCGTTGTCTCGGGATCTTCCTCAAATTTTTGCAAAACAGCCTCCTGAGATAATCCCCAGATAGGCCCGCCGCCTATGCCAACCACCGTTGATTGACCCATGCCGTTTTGGGTTAGTACCCTTCCGACCTCGTATGAGAGCGAACCACTCTTGGAAACAATCCCCACATGGCCTTCCAGGAACATGGTTTGCGGGTGAACTCCCAATTTGCACTTGCCCGGCGATATTAACCCCGGCGTGTCAGGACCCAAAACATTGGTCCCCTGAAGAGCAGCATACCGGAGAATGGTGAGTATGTCGAGCTCGGGGATTCCCTCTGCCGTCAGTACCAAAAAACCAATACCGCTGTTAATCACCTCCAGCGCTGCATCTTTGGCAAATCTGGCCGGTACGAAGCTGATGGCTGCATCGACCTCGTGTTCACTAACCGCTTCCGCAACTGAATCAAATACAGGAACCTCATGGATCCGAGTTCCACCCTTACCCGGAGTTACAGCGGCCGCAATCCTGGTGCCGTAGTCGCGCATAATTCGAGTCTGAAATGACCCCACCTTACCGGTAGCGCCCTGAATCAGGACTCGCGTATCACTCGCAATTAGTATGGCCATCTCATCATTCCTGTTGCCTTGCCACCGCTGCCTGTACCGCTGCGTCTAGATCTTCATAGGTATCCACTCCAGCCTTTCTAAGCATCGGCAAACCGACATCAGCCATGGTGCCGCACATGCGAACCACAATCGGGACTGTCCGGTCATTTTGGTCAAGATACCTTATGATGCCCTCCGCCAACTCATCCATGCGGGTCAGCCCGCCGATCAGGCTTATGAGCAAGACCCTGAGTTGCGTGTTGGAAATAACAACCTCCAAGGTAGCATGCATTATTTCAGCATTGGCCATCCCCCCCATTTCGCAGAAGTTTGCCGGCTTGCCGCCGGCATCGTGAATCATATCCAATGTGAGCATGCCGGTTCCGGCTCCATCAGCGATCACGCCGATATCTCCGCCCAGGGGCACATAGTTGATATGCCTGGCAGCGGCCATTTCTTCCGGCTGACTTTTAACCCGCCCGTCCAATTTTTGCTGCTCAGCTTTAAGCTCGGAAAAGAGATCCACATGCCGGTAAGCCGCTTTGTCGTCCAAAACCACCTTGGCATCAAGAGCAACCAGCCCGTTTGGTGTTACAGCCAAAGGGTTGATTTCAATAAAAGTGGCGTCATATTTATTAAAGATTTGCCACATCTTGCTGACAAAGGTTGTCAGCGCCTTTAAGTCCTTGAGGTCCAAAGTTTTCGCCAGAGATCGGACTGCAGAATTCTGAATTCCCGCTGTGGGATCTAAATACTGTTTCTCGAGCCTTTCAGGTGCTTTTTGGGCCGATTCCTCGATATCGATGCCCCCCGAATCAAAGCTCATCAACAGCGGGGAGTTTCGTTGCTTGTCCACAAGCAGGGCAAGATACAGTTCCCTTTGCGCCTCAACCGGCTCTTCAGCTAAAAGGGCCTGCACAGGATAACCCTTAACGGTGGCGGCAAGCAGTTGACTTACGGCGGATGCGGCATTATCCGCATGCTCTACTTTCTTGATAGCCCCTGCTTTGCCCCGACCGCCCACCGGAACCTGGGCCTTCAATATAGTCGGAAACGCCACCTTGTGCGCATCTTTCAGCGAGGTGACCAAAACACCCCTGGGAATCGGAATCCCCATTTCAGCAAGGAGTCTTTTGGCCTGAAATTCCAGCAACCTCACAGTTAACTCTCCACCTTTGTCCCGTTATCTTTTGCCAGAGCGATCCCGTGTTTTACTGCTCGAAGGTTTAAATCAACAAATCGATTGGGGACATTTTCCCGCACAACATCAAGCAGGTTTGCTGCGCTGAAAAGGCGGGTCGCCTCTTGTAAGTAACCCAGCATGACCATGTTGGCGGCAAGTTTCAAGCCAATCTCACCGGCGATTTGGGTGGCGGGAACTTCAATTTTGGTTATATCTGAACGATCGGGCTTTTCGACGAACTCCGGATCGAAAATTAAGGTGCCTCCAGGTCTTAGCCGCGGCAAGTATTTATCGAGCGCGGCCTGGGACATGGCAAGGAGTATATCCATCATGTCGGCTGTCGGCGATTCAATCGTTTGGTTGGAAACAATCACTTCTGCCTGGCATTCTCCGCCACGGGCCTCGGAGCCGTAAGATTGTGTCTGGACGGCATTCATGCCGGCCTTGGTGACAGCGGTCGTTCCGAAGATTACCGCCGCAAGGACAATCCCCTGCCCGCCGAATCCGCATAACTGCAGGTTCGTTTGGCCCGCTGACATTATTCACCCTCCTTGCGGTAATTGACGGAGCTGCCTTCAAAAACCGGTTCTTCTTTGTTGACGAAATCACCCAGAACAAAGAGGCTGGAAAGTTCCTCGTCAGTGAGTTTTTGTGCCTCTTTTTCCGTTACCGAACAGTCCTTGATCCATTCAAGCACCTTGATGGGCTCACCTGAGGAAATCGCTTTGCGGCCGAAATACGTCGGACATTGGCAGACGATTTCCACCATGGAAAATCCTACGTGTTGAAGCGCCCCTTTAATGGCCTTTATGGCTCGCATCGGTTTAGCCGTGCTCCAACGGCTAACAAAGGTTGCACCGGCGGCTATGACCAGCTTGCATAAATCAAAGGGCTTCTCTGGATTCCCGTAAGGTGTGGTTGAAGTTTTCAGCTCCACCGGAGTGGTCGGTGCCACCTGCCCGCCGGTCATGGCAAAATTTAGGTTATTGACCAGGATTACAGTGACATCAAGATTGCGGCGCGCGGCCTGAATTAAATGGTTGCCGCCAATTGCAGCGGCATCACCGTCCCCGGCAAATATGACCACCTTCAGTTCGGGTTTGTGCAGTTTGATGCCAGTCGCCCAGGGAAGCGTTCGCCCATGAACGCCGTGTAGAACTTCTGCATCCAGATAAATGGGAATCCTCGCAGTGCAGCCGACACCGCCGATGGCCACCAGCTTATCGAAGTCCAGGTTAATAGAATCAGCAGCCCTGACAAAATAATTCATGGTTTGCGCCGCCCCGCACCCCGAACAAAAAAAGTGAGGCAATGCCCCTTTGCGCAGGTACTTTCTTAGCGGGTTTTCTGTCATTTGGCGACCTCCTCCAATGCCCGGTAAATCTCAGCGGTCGTATGGATCATGCCGCGGTTCTTGGTGACGCGACCCACCTTACAATACCCACAGCAAACTCTTTCAACCTCATGGGCATATTTGCCAATGTTCATCTCCACAGATAGAACGGTATCCACCTGGCCGGCAACGGTCCTTATCTGCTTTTCCGCAACCGGCCATACTGTAATCAGCTTAAGCAGACCGGCCTTGATTCCATTGTCCCGGGCGTGTCGAACAGCTTCAAGACACGGCCGCGTCTCACTGCCGTAAGCAATTAAAGCGATTTTGGCGTCATCAAGAAAAAATTCCTCTGTCTGGATGATATCATCGAGATTATTCGTAATCTTACCGGTGATTCGATCATACAACTTTTCAAACACATCCGGCTCCCAGGCAATGCCCCCCCATTCATCATGGGGGTTAAGGGAGTGGATGATGCGGTACCCTTCACCGAATTCAGGCAAAGGCGGCACCCCGTTTTTCTCAGCCCGAAAAGGAATAAATTCTCCAGGCGGCACGCTGGGCTTTTGGCGGTTAATGATTTCAATATTCTGAGCATCAGGAATTACGAGTTTTTCACGCATCAATGCAATTGTCGTTTCCGACATAACAACGACGACGGAGCGATATTTTTCTGCTAAATTAAAGGCGCGAATGGTTAGATCGAAAGATTCCTGCACCGATGACGGTGCCAGAACGATCATCTCGTGGTCACCGCTGGCGCCCCAGCGCATCTGCATTACATCAGATTGAGTTGCAAAGTTTTCTCCCCGGCAGCGTTGCACATCAACAATGATCATGGGTATTTCGGATGCGATGGCATAGCCGATACCCTCCTGCATGTAGTTGTAACCGGCACTGGCGGTTGCGGTCATCACTTTTGCACCGGCAAGAGCGGCTCCTGACAATGCGTAAACGGCACACAGTTCATCTTCGGCTTGCAGGAAGCTACCATCCACCTGCGGCATTCGCTCAGACATGCGCTCGGAAATTTCGTTGGCCGGCGTAATGGGATACCCCGCAAAAAAATTACAGCCTGCAGCCAGGGCCCCCTCAACAACTGCCCAATTGCCAAGCATAAAATGGGTGCCCGTCAGGATTCTCTTGCTATCGGCTTGTGTCTGCATTCTAC
>CBDUUO010000226.1:0-5497 GCA_965370395.1 uncultured bacterium | reverse complement strand
CGGTCATGGCGTCTGCGCCGATAAACGCCGTCCGAATATTGGCTGCTGCCATTTCCTTGACCAGTTTCTCGGTCAAGCCTTTGGGTCTCAAGAAACAAGAATATCTAATTTTTCGTCCTGCTTTTTGACTTAATGCTTTCAAATAGCGGCAGATTTTGATTGCCCATTCTTGATTGACATTAAACGTATCATCCCAGATATCGACATATTTAATCCGGGGGTTTTTATTTAAAGATATGCTCAGATCTTCTACAAAGAAATCACTTTGAACCGCACAATGAAAATTGGCTCCAAACTGACTGGCAATCGCACAGAATAAACATCCTCCCTGGGATTTTTTAGCCCAAACACAGGCTCTTTGCAGTGTTATCGCAATAGATTTCTCCCCATATTTAACATAGGAAAAAATGTCTTTTTCAGATAAATCTTCAGCGCTAAAATCAGTGGCAATCACCGCTTTTCTTTGCGGTAGCCAAAAGACGATATTGGGGATTTCAAGCAATAATTTCAGGAAATCTTGATCCCAGTTGTTTGTCAGGGTGGTTTTGTCCAGCAAGGGCAAAAGCCCGGGTAACGCCTTTTCAGCGGCTCCCCTGACGATGAAATCAGGAGCGATGTCGACAACTTCATTCACAAAAGCGCAGAACCGAAAGTGCATCAGGTTTTTATAGTTATTGGAAGCTTCATTGCCGCCCAGGATGATTGGGGCCGAACAGATGCTTCTTAAGCAATGCACGACCTTTGGCAACATAAACAGGTTAACCGTATAAGGTGCTGAAATTAAGATAATATCCGCATCTGACAGCTTTACCTTTTTAAAAAAATCAGCTAAAAAATCATAACCGACCAGATTGATTTCTTCCAATGGGAAAAAGATACAATCGGACCCGATTGCTTCACCACAAATGGGTTCGTATCCCACATCCTCAACAATCCTTTTCAGGGCTGAATAGGCTAAACTCGTCTGACGGGTAAGGGTGATGATGCCGATCTTTTTCATTGAATTCATATCACGCTTTTGGGGTTTCCGAGGCAATTGAAATGGCTGATATTTATAATTCCGGATCAACCAATCCGAGCTGGATGGCAAAATGGGCCAGTTTGACTGGCGAATAGATTTCAAGTTTTTCCATAATCTTGGCCCGATGGGATTTGATCGTACTGATGCTGACACAAAGCATATCAGCGATTTGTCGGGTGGAATGTCCTTCGGCAACCAGCTGAAAAACCTCCCTTTCTCTATTGGACAGTTGTTTATAACGCTCCGCACTGGCGGTGCCTTTTCGAGGGAATCGATAGGTGTCCACAACCACCTTGGAAATTGATGGGCTCAAAAAGGTCTCATTGTTCATGGCGGCATGAATCGCATTTATGATATCCCGGCCGCTGGAATCCTTAAGAAGATAGCCGGACACGCCACTTTCTAAAAGTTCATGGATATAATGTTCATGGGAATACATGGACAGAATCAAAACTTTTGTTTTTGGAACTTGTTTCTTTATCCGCTTTACGGCTTCAATGCCGTTCATCTGAGGCATGGCAATATCCATAATGATGATATCCGGCTTTAACTCAAGCGTTTTGTCTACCGCTACTCTTCCATTGACCGCCTGGCCGACAACCTTCAAATCAGGCTGGTCGTTCAGCAAACGTGCTAAACCCTGGCGAACAATTGTATGATCATCAGCAATTAATATGCGAATTGGATTAGCCATGGCTCAATGACTCAGCAAAAGGTATCTCAATCCGGATTCGAGTCCCTTCTCCCGGTTTGCTGCGCAGCTGGAAGGTTCCTCCCAGAAGCGAGGTCCGTTCCCGCATACCCAGCAGGCCCAGATTGCGTTTATCGGATCCAATGATCTGAGTGTCAAAACCGATACCGTCATCCTCTGCCCGGAAGATGATTTTGGGATAGCTTTTGATAATGGAAAGGCGGAAGTTATCGGCACCGGAATGCTTCAGGGTATTGGTCAGAGCTTCCTGGCTGAAACGATAGAAAACCGTTTCCATGTCAACATCCAATCGGCGATCAAATCCCACCATGTTAAACTCGATGTTATGATCCGTATGGTTTTTGATTTCTTTGAAATAAAGATCTAGTGCCGGTTCAAGACCCAGATCACTTAACAGAGTCGGGTGCAGATGGTATGAAAGGCGCCTGATTTCCGAGGAAGTTCTTTGCACCATCCTAATGATTTCGCCGATTTCTTCCTTGAGACCTTTTTCTTGCGATGACACATTTTGTTCCAACCTTTCAAGGGCCAGTTTCACAGCCGTTAGAGATTGACCGGATTCATCATGAAGTTCTCGAGCGATACGACGTCGTTCTTCTTCCTGGCTCTGAAATAATTTTTCGGTAAGCCGCCTTAACTCCTGCCGATTGCGATGAATCGTCTCCCGCATCCGGGCATTCACAATAGCCCCGCCCAAAAAGTTGCCCAAAGAACCCATCAAATGGAACTCATATTGACTCAGTTTCCGGGATGAGGGAATATCAAGTCCCAAAAAACCCACCCCTTTGCCTTTGAAGGTAATCAGAAAACAGGTCAGCCAGGGCGTAAATTTTTGCCCTTTCGTTTGAAAACGCGTTTCAAACGTAGGAAATATGGGCTCAGGCTTTAAAACCATCTCATCTTCGACGAGGGCTTTGCTCAGCAGCGGATCTTTGAAAAATACCTGTTGTGGGTCTTCAGCGTCTTCAACTTGAAAGCCGGATTCGGCAATGACCTCGGTTTTTTCCCGTTCGCGATCGATCAGAAAAATTGCCCCCCGATTGAGTTCTAATACCTTCAGTATGTTCTTGAGCGTCTCGCGTAAAATGAGGTTCAACGCCATATTGTGATTTAAGGCCACGGCAATGCTGTTTAGAATCGAAAGTTCCCGGTTACGCTGTTTAAGTGCTTCTTCAGTCCGCTTGCGATGGGTAATGTCTTTGATGATCCCCTCGAACTCGACATCGCCGGTTTCAGGGTTTTCGTATCGTCGGCTCGAAATCAGGGCATGAATCGGAGAGCCATCGCGTTTTTTAAATTCAACTTCATAGTCTTTTACATGGCCCCTCCGATTAATGGCCGCCAGAAATTTATCTCTATCTAAAGCATTGCGGTAAATGTTCCTGGCCGGCACCGTTTTCAGCATTTCTTCTTTAGACGGGAAGTTAAGCATTTCAACGCCGGCTTGATTAATATCCAGTATCTTGCCCTGCAGGTTGGTCGTATAGATCATATCGTGGCTGCCTTCAAAGATGCGGCGATATTTTTTCTCGCGTCTCGCAACCTCTTCCTGAAGGCTTTTCAGTTCAGAGATATCTTTAAATATTTCAATACCTCCGGTAACGCGTCCCTTAGCGTCCCGAAACGCCGATGTTGAACAAATAATGGGTATCTTTTTACCTTCAATGCTGGTAATCTCATACTCCCGATTGTGGATATCTCTGCCTTCTGCGCCGGCGTGCTTAAGCGCGCAGTCTGACTCACAGATTGAGTTCTTAAACACATCTTTGCAATACATCCCCACTGCATCATAGGCCGAAAAACCGGTAATTTTTTCAGCGGCTGGATTGAAGTAAGTAATTCGCCATTCATGGTCGGTGGTGAATAACCCATCCGGAATGCGGTTAAGAATTTCAACAAAGCTTTCTTCCTTTTGGTACAGGTGCTCCAGAGCCTTGGCATTGTATTTATGGATCTGATCGGAAATAAAATAACTCCATCCACTCGGGTGAATCTCCCCTTGTTCTTTAAAATAAGAGCAGGACAGGCATGCGGCTAGCTTTTGAAAAACATCTTCTTGGATAAAGTTGGTGCAATGGGTTTTGGGGATGAGCCAGCACTCGGTGGTCTGCTTGCCATGCACAGGGCAGAGCACTTTGGAACAGGATAAAAGCGCCCAACACGTTTGCTTTTTAGTCTTACTTTTGGGTTTAAGCGTTATGTCGCTGAGATGATTTTCTAGCAATGAATTCACAATACGCATCTCCTTTGGCGCGGCAGAAAGTTTCTGCTGCCGAAAAAACGTAAAGCCCTTCGGGATAGTCGCCGCCATAAATAAGGTCCATGAAGGCGCCGGCAACCCCCCTGAGCATATAGCACTTTTCTGATTTTGCAGGACCGTGTTGCTCCAGATAACCTCTGGCCTCATAGGAGTCGCTTACGCGAATAATGAGTTTTTCTCCCGGAATCAGTTCCTCGACCTCCAGGTCCCCCCAGCCAAAAGCAACTGCCACGGCGGCAAAACCTAAAATCTGATCTTCTTTGTTTTCAATCATGGGAGCGACAACTTGCTTCCATTCCCAGGAATCGCGGATGCCTTGAAAAGTGGCATAGCCGCACTCCTGGGCGGCACCGATTAAAAGCGTTCTGGCCTCGGATTCACGTTTTTTGCCCATTTTTTCTTCAAAGTCAAAACTGAGTTTATTGTAATATTGAGTGGCGCACAGTGATAAATAGACGCCAAAGAGCGGGATGATCCCTTTTGATTCCCTTATCTTGCTGCCCTCCATGACCGCATGGATTATTTTCGTACCGTCAATTGCCACTTAACGCTCCTTAACATGAAAGATACACGCATCATCTCGCTGCATTTTGCATCGATTCTCTTCTACGACATAATATCCAAGGGGACGCTGGTAAATCACCTCCAAAGTCCCGGCGATCCAGCCCCGGGTAAAATGACAGCCCGGTGTGTTGCGTCGCCCGTGTTTTGCGAGCCACCCGGTGACATGATGACTGGAGGTGCTCACAATGTAAGCCGAATTGGGCCTGACCTTCTTAAAGTGTAGGACCCCCAATCCGCAATTCTGATACAGCAGGGCGGCCATTTCCAGCTTCGACTTAAGGGTTCTGATTTTCTTATATTGGTTAAAGAGATGCTGCATCCCATTATAATTGGTTTCCTCAACCGAACGGTACAGAAGTTGAACACCTTCCGCGCCCAAGGTCTCTTCTAACGTTTTCTGCAAGTTGATATTATAATGATGGCAGTGCATGGCAATGGGTTGCCCTGAGATCACAACTCTGTGCCCGTCCCGGTTCAGTTCACTTTGCCAGTCAAAAATGGTCATCGCCCACCTATAGTGGTTGTCAAAAAAACGTTCCGTTATTCAAACGTTTTTTTCTACAACCGTACAATCGTTTATGCCCCAATTCCGTAATTCGGAACATTATTATGAAAAGCGGTATAAATGAATAAAGGATACCTCAAATTTCTTATTGTTTGATGTCAGCCCGATCTGGGTAACGCTTTTTCCTTCTGCCGGCCGCATGATTCCAAAATGCGCTGTGTTGCGCCAAATCCTTATTAACACTGATAATGTTAATCAGCAAGCCGATTTTCATCCAAATAAAAATCAGCTGTTCCAGTATTTATAAACGAATATGCGCTATATTTCAAAGGGTTACTTTCGATGGAAGGCGGACAGGGTCTTCAGGCGAAGGCGAATAACATCTATATGAGGGTTGAAAAGGGCGAGGATCTTAAGCCATCCACTAGAAGTGGT
>CBDUUO010000225.1:0-5498 GCA_965370395.1 uncultured bacterium | reverse complement strand
GGCCAGAAGCAAATGGCTTAACCACCGTCTTTGGTGGTACCCACATCGTTTTGCGTTGCCCACTTTGTATTGACAGGCGGCTTGCGCAAATACGTCTTGATCATTTCCCTGGCAATCGGTGCTGCCGCCCCGGAGCCGTGCTCCCCATGTTCAACGACAACTGCAACCGCGATAGTCGGTTGTTCAGAGGGTGCATATGCCACAAACCATGCATGGGCTCTTAGATGGATCGGCATATCTTCTTCCGATAATGTTTCGTCCTCTTTGCGGCTAATCACCTGAGAGGTGCCGGTCTTGCCGCTCATATCGATATCCGCCAGACGGCTGCCGCGGGCTGTTCCGTGCTCACCGTTCACCACCTTCCACAGGCCCAGTTTGACGAGATCAAGGTTGACCGGGCTGACCGGCAGTTTCCCCGTCAGCCGGGGTTCATTCTTTTGTAGAATCTGTCCGTCCGCTAATTTAATGCTGTTTAAAATCGTCGGCCGATAACGATTGCCCCCATTGCCGACCGCAGCGGCCAAAACCGCCATCTGAAGGGGAGTTGCCAGGTTAAATCCCTGACCGATAGCAACCGACAGGGTTTCGCCTCCCTGCCAGGGTATACCGGTGCGCTTTTTTTTCCAGGCAGCTGTGGGAATCAACCCATGGGCTTCCTGATCCAAAAATATGCCTGTCGGGGACCCCAGACCGAAAGCTTTGGCATACCAGGCTAACCGATCCACTCCGAGACGCTGGCCGACCTGATAAAAAAATACATCACAGGATTCTTCCACAGCCTTGATGATATCGACTTTCCCATGTCCCCCCTTTTTCCAGCAGCGGTAAACCCGATTGCCAAATCGATAATACCCGGGACAGTTTAACGTGGTCCGATCATCAATGACACCTTCTTCAAGCCCGGCGAGGGCCGTGATTATTTTGTAGGTCGATCCGGGCGGATATTCTCCCTGGATGGCACGGTTTGACATCGGTCTGAATGGATTGGAAATCAGTGAATCCCATTGTTCATGCGTGATACCACCGACAAAAACATTTTGATCAAACGAGGGAGTGCTGGCCAGAGCCAAAATCTGACCGGTACCCGGTTCGATGGCGACCGCCGCACCGACCACGCCATCCAGAAGCTCTTCGGCGCGGTGCTGCAATCGTTGATCGATCGTCAAAAAGACATTGTGCCCGGGTTCCGCATCAACGGTTTTTAAGATCCTCACCACCAGGCCGTTGGCGTTGACTTCAACCTGCCGTCCGCCCCGTTTTCCCCTTAGGGTATTTTCGTAAACCTTTTCAGCGCCAAACTTGCCGATGAGGTCACCGCTGCGGCAATCTGGATATGAACCGCTTTTAAGCTCGGCGGGGCTGATTTCGCTCAGGTAACCGATGAGATGTGCGGCCATGCGTTCGTGAATATAGTGACGCCGCAAATTTACATCCACCGAGACCCCCGGGAGACGAAATTTATTCACCTCTATGGCCGCCAGGGTATCGCGCCCTACATCCTGTTTGAGCAGCCGGGGTTGGTAAGCCGATGCGCCCCGTGTCTGCTTTATTTGGGATAACAGGGTGTCCGCAGGTGTTTGGAGATGCCGCGACAATTTAGCAAGCGTACGCTGCAGGGGTTCGGCGTCTTTTAATGTAATGTTCACATCGAACGAGGGCCGATTATCCACCAGAAGATCACTGTTGCGGTCATATAACCGACCTCTGGCGGGATCGATACTTTGCAGCCGGATGCTGTTGTTTAACGATAATCGTCGGTACTCATCACCCATGATAACCTGCAGATAAATCAGCCGTATGAAAAGTACCACAAAGGCCGCCAGAGCGCACATAATCACGCCGGTAATGCGCTGTTTGTACCAATCCGTATCTGCTGTTTTTAAATATCTATCCATAAGCCTTCGGCTGCGGTGCCGCGCCATTTAATTGAATGCCAAAGCGTTTGGATATCGCTAACAGGGAAAATAAAAATAGGGGGCCGGTCGTCAAAGCCCAGAAAAACTGCAGGGCGATATTTTTGAGAGCGGCTGCCGGTAGTTGCCAACCCGGCCCCGCAAACCCAAGGGTCCCGATAATCAACATATTTTGGATTAAAACCGCAACGACAACTCCCAATGATAAAAGAAATTTATTGCTTACCCGCAGGAATTTTATAATCCAGCGCACACCCACAAACAGCCAGAAATAAAACGTCAGGTACAGTCCAAATGGGCTTCCGGAAAAATTATCCATAATCAACCCGAGAATTAAAACCAACGGCAGGCTTTCGCGCAGCGGCAGACAAATACTGATAAAGATGACAAAGGGGATGAGAAGATCGTACATTCCAGCGAATACATTAAAATAGGTTAAAAGAGTGGTTTGAACGATCATTAAAAAAAGACAGGTGCCGATATAAAAGCCATATCTCATTGCTGACTCGCAAATGCTTGTGTTTTGGGATGCAGGATGACCAATACCTCTTCAAGTTTTTCATAATCCACGAAAGGTGTAACCGTAATTTCATAAAAAATATCGGAACTGCGCTCGCTTAAATCCGATACCCGGCCGATGCGCAGTCCCTTTGGATATACGCCGTCCAGCCCGGATGCGACCACGGTATCACCGATCTGAACATCGTGCTTGCGCAGAACAAATTCAAATCGGCATTGGTCTGCCGATGCCCCCTTGATGATTCCGCGCGCCCGTGAGCGTTGCACCAATGCATCAACCGCGCTGTTACGATCGATGATCAGCATCACTTTAGAGTAATGGCCGGAAACTTCAATAACCTGACCGGCAATGCCGGTGGGTAAAACAACCGGCAGCCCTTTCTGCAGACCATCCGAACTGCCTTTATCGATGATCACCGTTTTAAACCAGCCGGATGGATCCTTTCCGATAACCTCGGCAGCCACAACTCGATTGGTCGGCTCTTTTTGAAAGTTCAGCAAGTTCCTCAGACGCGCATTGGCCAGTTCAATCTCATGCCATTCATTATTTTTTTCAATGGACTGATTTAATGCTTTTTTTAGGGTTTCGTTTTCATGGGCAACCGATGCCAGGAAAAAATAATGCCCCCAGATGCTCCGGGTAAAACGCACCGACCGGGTGACAAGTTCCTGGAATGGCGCCACGAAAGATAAACCCACACGGCCCAAACCAAAGGTTGACTGGCTCTTGCTGGTGATTGAAAGGAGGATAACATTGACGGTAATCAGAACGATACCGCCAACGATCAGAACCATCTTTTTGGAGAACATAAATCTTCGTTCATTATCCGGGATGTTTTCGGAGATGCGGGATCAGGTGACCATAACGTCTTTGAGGATGTCAAGGTTGTCGAGCGCTTTCCCTGAACCCAACGCTACGGTTGATAATGGGTCCTCGGTCACCGTAACCGGCAAACTGGTTTCCTCCCGGATGAGTTTATCCAGATTCTTAAGCAGGGCCCCACCTCCGGTTAAAATAATACCGCGATCAACAATGTCAGCGGATAATTCGGGCGGTGTCTGCTCCAGGGCAATTTTCACCGTCTCGACGATGGCATCAATTTGTTCAGAAATTGCAATTCGGATTTCCTCCGAGTCTATCGATAAAATCTTGGGAATTCCGGAAGCAAGGTCGCGGCCTTTAACTTCAATGGTCTCCAGATTCTGGGGATCCGGATAAGCATTGCCGATTGAAGTTTTTATGGTTTCAGCCGAACGCTCACCGATCAGCAGATTATACTTTCGCTTGATATACTGAATAATGGCCGAATCCATCTTATCACCGGCCACCCGGACCGACCGGCTATAGACAATTCCCTTAAGCGAAATCACGGCGACCTCAGTCGTACCGCCGCCGATATCCACTACCATGTTACAGGTCGGTTCGGTGATGGGGAGCCCGGCTCCGATCGCTGCCGCCATGGGTTCTTCAATCAGAAACACCTCACGGGCCCCTGCGGATTCGGCAGATTCTCTAACAGCGCGTTTTTCAACCTGAGTGATTCCGGAGGGCACAGCGATAATAATCCGCGGCCGTACAAAGGTTCTGCGATTATGCACTTTGTGGATAAAGTGACGCAGCATGGCCTCGGTTACTTCAAAATCAGCGATGACACCGTCGCGCATCGGGCGGATGGCTAAAATATTACCGGGTGTTTTACCCAGCATGTTTTTGGCCTCAGACCCGACCGCCAAAATGCGGTTCTTGGATCGATTACCCGTGCTGACCGCCACCACCGATGGTTCACTGAGTACGATGCCGTCCCCTTTAACATAGACAAGGGTGTTGGCAGTGCCCAAATCGATGGCCAGGTCAGTTGAAAACACACCTAAAATTCGGTCAAAAAATATGTTCATTCGAAAAACCCTCTCTGGAAAAAAATATATATAAAAATTCAAGGGATGGCTAACAAATTTATTGTAGCATGACAAGCAAAAATAATCATTAAAAAATTCTTCCGGCAATTGCATCCATCACCGTGTCGTGCAGTTCAGGCCTGAATTTCTTAATGCGTTCATTGTCACGCGTGGGGTGCACTCGATTGGTCAGCAAAATGACAATCACCGACCGCTCAAGATCCATCCAGAAAGAGGTACCGGTAAATCCCAGATGCCCGATGCTGTTTTGCGAAAAACCCCGTCCGCAACTGGAGCCGGTTAAACTCGGCGTATCAAACCCCAGCGCTTTGTCGGTTCCGGGCAGTCGTTTGAAAAATTGATGCAGCCGATCCTTGTGAAACAACCCGGCGCTTTTTCGGCCGTGATAGGTAAAAAGCAACTCAATTAAGAGGCGATTGATATCGTCAGCGGCCCCAAAAAGGCCTGCATGCCCTTCAATACCGCCGACCGCATACGCATTTTCGTCATGAACCTGGCCTTCTATAACTTTTCGGCGCCAGGGACAATTCTCTGTGGCTGCAAAGGGTCCCCTGTTGTCTTCAATGTTATTGGAGATAAAAAAAAGATGGTTGATCCCCAGCGGTCGATAAATCTCATCGACAACAAAATTATCAAGCCGCCGGCCGGCAACGCGTTCAACGATCCATGCCAGAATCATGAATCCCAGATCACTGTAAAGAACTGTTTTCCCGACAGGGTTGACGAGCGTCTCCTGCACCAGATGCTTTCGCAGCGCGATTCTGCGTGAATCCTTTGCAATGCCGTTTAAAGCCTTATAGTAGGGCCGGTAGTCGGGAAGCCCCGAATTATGATAAAGCAAATGCTTGAGCTTTACCTTGGCCTTATCGGTGCGCTCAAATTCAGGCAATAATTGACCGAGGTGCTGCTCCAATTTGATTTGGTTTTGCTGCACAAGCCGCACCACGGCCAGAGTGGTGGCCAGGGGCTTGGTCAGGGATGCCAGATCAAAAATCGTTTCGGGGGTCACGGGCGCTGGGGAGGAAAGATGCGCAAACCCATAGGCGTTAAAGAAAACGACCGCCCCTTTTTCCGAGACCAGTAAAACGCCGCCGGGAAAAATTTTCTCAGCAATCGCTTGCCTCATCAATCTGTCGACCGATTCCATAG
>CBDUUO010000224.1:0-5499 GCA_965370395.1 uncultured bacterium | reverse complement strand
ACCAGCGGGATGATCAGCAGGAAAATTTTTCGTCGGTTTGCAAATTGGTTAATCACCTTATAATTCTCCAGGAGGCTTCGGAAGTTTTAGTTCTTTATTTCTGAGGGTAACATTGCCGATAACATCCTCATATTCTTCTGCAACAACGACTTTATCTTTTTCGATTTTGACGACTTTTCCAGCGTTGGTCCCCATATAAGTGCCTTTTTTGATGACATAGCCCTTGCCATTGGATTCTTCGACCAGGGCCTTGTTGCCACTTGAAGCCAGAATAATGCCCACCAGTCTAAGCTGGCTGAGATCAATTTTTTCCAGCGGTGTCCGGGGAATTCGCTTTTTGCTCTTTTTCTTCAGCATTGCCATGCGCGGCTTGGCCCGGAACAGGGGTTCAAAGGGGTCGATCTTGCCTTTGGGGTTATAGATCGTCCGCCCCTGTGATGACGATTTGGCTATCGCCGTTTGCGAAGTGGATGGCGTTGGCGGCCGGCCGGGTGCGGTTTTGCTACCCGGCTTAGCGGGAGCCGGCGCCGGGCTCATTGAAATATCTGATTTGGGCTTTAGCGGCGGTTTGGGTTTGGCAGTTTTTCCGGTCTTCACCGCAGGCGCTCCCGATTTTTTAGCCAGCACAGGCAGCTCGGCTGCCGCTTTGGATTCCGGTGGAGGTTGGGACTTTTTGACGGTTTGCGCCATCGGCCGAGCGGCCTTTTGAGCCGTTTTGGCGCGGATCTTTTTGCGAACGATTTTCGGGGTGGCCGACTTGTTCGCCGGCTGGTCACAGCCCAGCAGGACAATAAAAAAACAAATCAAACAGGTCAAGTTACAGATGATAATGAGGTTTTTTTTCATGATGTTTCAGCTAATTTTTTGAAAGGATGTCAAAATGCCTATTGGTTTTTTTTATCACTTCTTCTTTTTTGACTTTTTTTTCGGAGCGGGTTCCACAAATTTGTAAGTTACCGCCGTGCATGACGTATTGAGATCCATACTATCTTTTGCCCGCCCCATCTTAATATTTTTGATGTTGACGATTCGGGATAGGCGTGCGACCTTGTCAAAGAAAATGGCCAGATCGTGATAGCCCCCTTTGACCTGCATGGCCACAGGGATTTCAGCATAAAATTCCTTTCTGACCTCAGTCTTGGGTTCAAACAGTAAAAAATCCAGTCCGACATCCTGGCCGGATCTTGAAATACTGGTTAAAAGGGAGGGAATCTCCTCTTTTTCGGGCAACGCTCTCATCGCGGTTTTAAACTGCACTTCGGCTTGCAGCATCTTTTTTTGGAATTTTTCCAGATCCGCCGCATTTTTCTTGGCCACTACTAATTTTTGTTCAAGTGTTTTCAGCTGTTTGCTCAGGTTGCTGATTTGTTCTAATTTCGGCTTATATAAAAGAAAAACAAAAATGGCGACAATCGCTACAAAGACACTTGAAAAAATCAGGATCCTTTGGACCTTGGACAATTTTTCAATCTTGGCGAAAAAGGAGTCAACGCCTTTAGCAGTACCTGTTTTGGAATTCATTATGCTTTGACCTTCTTAAACTTAATTTTCTTTTTGGGTTGTTTCGGCTGCTGCGGTGGTACTTTGGTGCAAACGATCTGAAAGCTTTTCAGATTGGATTTCTCAACCTTTTTGCGTTTGACGGATTTAAGCTCTACCTTGCTAAACAGGCCGCAATTTTGAAGGCGAATCATAAAATCTGCCACGGTTTTTTCGTCTAGCGCAATGCCGCTAATTTTTACCGTTTTTTCCTGCACCGACAAATCGGTAAACCACATGCGCTTGGACACCAGCACCTGGGTCATGGTATCCATCAAAATCACCGGCGCATAACGGTCTGATTCCAGCTGCGCGATGACCGCCATTTTTTTCTGGAGAATTTCAAGGTTTTTTTTGATGCGGGCGATTTCTTTATTTATTTCGTTGTATTCTTTTAATTCGGTGTTGGTCGTTTTAATCTTTTTGTTTAATTTTCCGATTTTAGAATTCAGACTGAAATTATAGTAAAACAAGACCAGCAACACCAAAACCAATGAAAGCAAGAACAGCGACACCTGGCGGCGTACGTTTTCTTTTTTGCGGTCTGTTCGAAAAGGAAGCAGGTTGATTCGTATCATTTGTCATTCACTTTTCTTAGGGCCAGCCCCGCGGTGATTGCTGCCTGGGGGCCAATTTGTTTGATGAAATCCGGATCAAAGCGATCATCATCCACGTAGATGTTTCTAAACGGATTAATGGTTTCAACTTCGGCAGATGCTTCCACTGCCAGTAATTCACGAAATTCGGCAATATTGGCGCCGCCACCGCTCAAAATGATGCGTTTTATCTGATCATCCGGATAAGTGGAATAAAAGAAATCCAGGGCGCGCCGAATTTCGGTGCACCAGTCGGCAACCACCGATGAAACGATTCCTTTTAAATCTTCGTCCGAGAGACGGTCGGGATCGTCACCGTGTTTAAGCTGTTCGGCTTCGTCATAGGAGCAGTCAATCAGTGAAATGATTTTTTGGTTGATCTGCAGACAGCCCAGAGAAACATCACGCATAAATACGGAGTTGTTGCCTTTGAGAATATTTAACGATGTTTTACTGGCACCGATATCGATCAAGGCGACATTATCACCGGCGGTGTCGTAATTGGCCTCAAACGTATTTTGCAGGGCAAATGCCTCGACATCGACGATACAGGGATTAAGACCGGCCAGATTCGCCAGGCTGACATAATCATTGACCATTTCTTTTTTTGCGGCCACCAGAAACACATTCATCTGATTCGGGTTGGTTTCATTATCTCCCAGAATTTGAAAATCAAGATTGACATCACTGATGTCAAACGGAATATATTGCTCCGCTTCGAAATGAATGGTTTCTTGAAGCTGCTCCTCGTCCATGGTTTGGACGGCAATTTTTTTGACAATTACCGAGTAGCCGCCAATGGATATGGCAACGTTGCGCTCTTTAATGTTATAAGCTTTAAAAAGCTGACGAATCGATTCGGCGACCGACTCCGGATCGTTGATGGTTCCATCTTCGATGGCGCCGTGGGCAATTTCAGTAATGCCGAATGCTTTTAGCTCTCGGCCACGTTTGGACTCTGAGATTTCGGCTGCTTTCAGCGACCGGGATCCAATGTCCAGTCCGACCAGGTTGTCCTTTTTACTAAATACCATAAGATGCTCTTAGTCCTTAAATAGTTTATCTTTTTCGGTTAATTTCAGGCCCAATGCCAAAAGAATTTTGCGCTTGGTTTCCATCCGACACGGCATGCCCTTTTCGATGCGGGCAATCGTAATGGGTGAAACACGTGCTTCTCTGGCAAGTTCGGCCTTGCTCATTAATAAAGACTCTCTGGTTTCTTTTACACGATTGTTACTGGCCATGGGTCAGGGTTTCCCTATGTTGAAATGCAGATTTTAATTGCTGCGATAACCATCTAAATAGAATTCAATGATAAATTGACATTAATTATATAAATTGTTACACAAAATTATATTAGAGTCAAGATAATTATATATAAATTATATATAATTACAATTAGTTACCCTATATTGTGGTATAATTTATTATAATTACAATATCTGGTAGAAAAACCCTTTATAGATGGTGTGAAAATGTCAGACAATTTGCTGCGCTTTCTTCAAACCTTTTTTCTGACCCGCAGTCCTCCTTTTGTTTATGTTTCTGACAGGATTCCATATCGTGTAAAAAAAACCGCTTGCCATATTCGTTTACTTTAATTTTTGGGTGATCGGGTGGGTTCCCTGTTGCAATCATTGCAATGCAAGTCGATGCAAATTTTGCGCCAATACATATAGATAAATAGGCCGGTAACAAAAATATTTATTAATGTAATAAATATAGCAGCTTATATAAACTCACAACATGAACTTCATATAAAAAGCGCCCATGATAGGCGGCTCTTTGACCTTGTTGGGCAAAATTTTACACAATCAGCGTCAATTTTTTGTAAAAATCGGTGAAATAATATTTAAATTACGCGGAAAAAGCTTTAACTTGACTTTAAAAATTAGTATTCTTATATCGCTAAAAGAATAGCTATTGAATTTATTGAAATTTCAAACAATGGAAGCCAAACTGACAGAAGACAAAATCAAACCGTTTCGCCTCGTCAAGTATTTTGCGTATACCGGACTGGTCGTTATTTTCCTGGTGACCCTCATTCTTTCGGTACTCAATACGCACTGGGTCAAATCCATGCAGCGCAAGAAAAGCGAGGACTACGCCCATGTGATGATTGAAAATTTGAACCATCAGATTTTTTTACAATTCATTATTCCGGTGGGTTTGATGTTCAATAAAATACAATTGAGCAATCGGGAGCAGTTTGAACGCATGGATAATGTTGTGCGCAGCACCATGCATAGCTTTAAGGCTGAAACGGTCAACATTTACAGCATGGACAATAAGGTTTCCTATAGTTTTGATCAATATTTGATCGGCCGTAAAAATTACGGCGGTACGGGATATTTGCAGGCCAAGTCGGGCAATTGGAATTCTAAACTGGTTCAAAGAGGAAATTTCTGGCAGATCCTGCTGGGTTTCCCCAAAGAAATTCGCCTGATCACTTTTGCGCCCCTGCGCTGGGAACCGCAGCTGGGGAAAATAACGGGGCCGATCCTTGGTGTTGTAGAAATTGTGCAGGATCTATCCGAAGATTATAAAACTATTTTTCAGATTCAGATTCTGGTGATCATCACCTGCACTGTGCTGATGGGGGCGCTTTTTGGGGTGCTGGTGTTTGTGGTCAAAAGGGGCGAAGGTATTATTCAAAAGCGCGCAATGGAGAGGCTGCGGCTCAAAGAGCGTCTGGCTCATGCGGAGCGCCTGTCATCGCTGGGTGAAATGGCTGCCGGCATTTCCCATGAGATTCGTAACCCCCTGGGTATTATTCGAAGTTCAGCCGAACTTTTGAAGAAAAAAATTGCCAAAATCGATCCGCAAAACACCTTTGCCGATATTATTGTCGAAGAAGCCAGTCGCTTAAACAGAATCATCACGGATTTTTTCAATTACGCGAAACCCAGGAATCCCAATATGGCCCTTTGCCGGGTGGAAGAAATTCTTGATAAGAACATTACCTTTTTTGAAGCCCAGAATAAAGAGCAGGGCTACCTGATCAAAAAAAATTTTCAAAATCATCTGCCGGAGATTATGGCCGATTCAGCGATGCTGTATCAGTCTTTTCTAAATATTCTGATAAACGCCATGCAGTCGATGCCCGATGGCGGCAGAATCCTGGTTGAGATCAGTTCCAACGATCACGGGGTAACCGTGTATTTTGATGATGAAGGCCAGGGGATTCCATCCGAAAATCTGGATAAAATCTGGGATCCATTTTTTACCACCAAGGAGCAAGGCACCGGTCTCGGATTGGGAATTGTAAAAAACATTGTCGAATCCCACGGCGGCAGTATCCAAATTGTCAATCGACCCGTCCGCGGGGCACGGGTGACCATCGAATTGCCGATTGTACCTAAAA
>CBDUUO010000223.1:0-5521 GCA_965370395.1 uncultured bacterium | reverse complement strand
TTTTAAAAAGTAAAAGCAGGAGAGTAGCAGAGTGCCCCGTTCAAATGCAGTATTGCTGAAAGTGGAAGGATTAGAAAAATGTTTTGGCGGAATCGTCGCCCTGGCCGATTACGACGTTGAAATCCGTCCGGGTGAACTGGTGGGGCTCATCGGCCCCAACGGGGCCGGCAAAACAACTGTGTTTAATCTGCTTTCCGGAGTGCTCAAACCCACAGATGGGCGCATCTTCTACGACGGTCAGGATATCACCCGCCTGCGGCCCGATCAGAACGCCGCCATGGGAATCGCCCGCACCTTTCAAAACATCCGACTCTTTAACGAACTTTCCGTCATTGATAATGTTAAGGTTGCCTTTCATATGCGCATCGGAAGCGGTTTCTGGAAAACGCTATTCCACACTTCCGGTTACAGATACTCCGAAGATGAAATGGAACGAAAATCCCGCGAATTTCTTGAACTCCTCGACCTGAAAGCGGTAAAGGACGAACCGGTCAAAAATCTGCCTTACGGCGTTCAGCGTAGAGTTGAAATCGCCAGGGCGATGGCGACGTTGCCTAAACTTTTGCTTCTGGACGAACCGGCAGCCGGCCTGAACCTTAATGAAACCGATGACCTTATAAAAACCATCCGCACGATCCATGATAAATATGGCCTTACCATTTTTCTGGTTGAGCATGATATGAAATTTGTCATGACCATATGCCAAAGAATTCAAGTAATAGATCAAGGCCGCATGCTGACGATGGGCTCACCTGAAGATATCCGCAATAATCCGCAGGTTATTGAAGCCTATCTCGGCAAATCCAATGGAGGACAGTGTGCTCAGGATTAATGACATCCACGTCTATCGGGGACAGACCTATGTGTTGCAGGGAGTGAGCCTGGAGGTTGATCACGGAGAAATCGTGGCCTTGATTGGAGCGAACGGTGCCGGCAAAACCACTTTACTGCGCACAATTTCCGGTTTGTTGCGCCCCAAAAACGGCAGCATTCTTTATCAGCCCCAAAAAGTCACCGAGGATATTGACATTAGTCGCATACCACCCGAACAGATTGTTAGTTTGGGAATTTCTCATTGCCCGGAAGGCAGGGGGATATTTTCCCAACTTTCTGTCAGGGAAAATTTGCTGGTTGGTGCTTACCTGAGAAAAGATAAAAAGGAAATTCAAGTAGATTATAAGCGCGTTTGTGGGATATTCCCCATACTCGGGGAAAGGGCAGGCCAAACGGCCGGCAGTCTTTCCGGAGGAGAGCAGGAAATGCTGGCTGTGGGCCGGGCCTTGATGAGTCGCCCCAGGTTGTTGATTTTGGATGAACCATCTTTAGGCCTGGGGCCCATAATCGTTGATAAGTTATTTAAAATTCTGGCTGAAATTAACGCCCAGGGTGTCACCATCCTGCTAGTGGAGCAAAACGCCGTCATGGCACTTGATTTAGCAAACAGGGCCTATGTGCTGGAGACCGGCCGAGTGGCCCTATCCGGAACAAGCAGTGAGCTGGCGAGCGATGAGAAAGTCCGCAGCGCCTATTTGGGAGGAATCTAATGAGCATAGGTTACATCGCCCAGCAAATCGTCAATGGACTCATCCTAGGCAGTATGTATGCTTTGGTTGCCATTGGATTCTCAATGATTTACGGAATCATCCGGCTGATTAATTTTGCGCACGGCGACGTTGTGATGATCGGGGCGTTTCTCACCCTCGCTCTCATGCAGGTGGCGGGCGCACCCTTTCCACTGGTTGCTCTGGTGGTTCTGATGGCAGGTGCTCTTGTCGGCATTCTCATCGAAAAAGGAGCATTCCGGCCCATGAGAGGCGCCCCTCAGGTTACCGGATTCATCGCTTCTCTGGCGGTTTCCATCATGCTTCAGAATTTAGGGGTTCTGTTCCTGACCGCCCAGCCCCGTAATTTTTCTTTTCCGGATTACATGCAAAAGATCATCCATGTCAGTTGGATCAGCTTTCGCGTGGTGGACCTGGTGATTATGCTCAGTGCGCTGGTCCTGATGTGCGGTTTGGTTTTACTCGTAAATAAAACCAGGCTGGGGATGGCCATGCGTGCCACCGCGGAAAATATTGATGTCGCCCGGCTGATGGGTATCAATATCAACCGCACGATTATGGCAACCTTTGCCATGGGCAGTGCGCTGGCCGGCATCGCCGGATTGATGTGGGGCGGCAAATTCGGCCAGATTGATCCGCTGATGGGTTTTGTACCGGGATTAAAATCCTTTGTGGCGGCGGTGATCGGCGGGGTGGGATCTATCCCCGGAGCCATCATAGGCGGTTATGTGCTGGGGCTTGCCGAAGTGCTGTTTGTAGGCCTGCTGCCGCCGATCTATTCGGCCTTCCGCGACGCCTTTGTATTTACGACCCTCATTTTAATTCTGTTGATTATGCCGAACGGAATTCTCGGCAAGAAGATGGAGGAGCGCACCTGATGAATGGGATTCGAAACCGTCTGATTTTTCCGGCCCTTATCTTCTGCGGAATCGGGTTTGTCGCTCTTGCGCGGGGCACGGTTAATGAATATATTCTTTCCATTATCAACTTCGTTGGAATATATGTAATTTTGGCCGTCAGCCTGAATATTACCAACGGTTTCAGCGGTCTGTTTTCCCTTGGGCACCCGGGATTCATGGCCATCGGGGGCTATGTGACGGCTATACTCACCTTCCCGGTTGCGCGCAAGTCCATGTTTTTGGAACTGCCCCAGTGGCTGGCGAATTTGCAACTACCTTTTTTTCCGGCTCTGATCATCGGCGGTGTTTGCGCCGGGCTGACGGCGCTGCTGGTCGGCTTGGCGGTGTTGCGTTTGCGGGGTCATTATCTGGCGGTGGCCACCATTGGGTTTTTGATTATTGTTCAGGTGCTCATCATCAACTGGGAAAGTGTGACCCGCGGGCCTCTGGGGTTAAACGGGCTGCCGGCCCTGACCAATATGTGGTGGGTGTATCTGTGGGTGGTGGTGACCGTTTACGTCAGCTGGAAGATAAAATTTTCATCTTACGGCCGACGCATGCTGTCCGTGCGTGAAGATGATATGGCTGCTCAGTGCCTGGGCGTAAACCTTTTCCAAACCCGGGTCGCTGCGCTGGTTATCGGCGCTTGTTTTGCAGGTGTTGCCGGGGGACTCTGGGCTCACCTGGTGACCGCCATTACCCCGATGTCGTTCTCGGTAATCATGGCGTTTAATATTGTGGTCATGGTGGTTGTGGGCGGATCAGGGAGTATTACCGGTTCATTTATTGCGGCAATCATTTTTTCGGTACTCACGGAAATCTTTAGCCCCCTGGAGGAGGCCTTTAATGTTTACGGAATCGGTGAAATTCTGATGGCCCTGATACTTATTCTGATTTTAATCTACAGGCCGCAAGGCCTGTTCGGCAGTCGGGAGCCTGGCATGTTGCTCGCCAGGAACAACCAATGATTTTGGGGATATTTTAACAACAGAAAGGAGGAAATCGATTATGCAAAAAAAATTAAGTTTATCATTGTTAGGTGTAATGTTGTCGCTCCTGCTGGTGATGCCGGTGCTGGGCGCGGAAACGATTAAAATAGGTGCCCTATACAATCTGACAGGCGGCATGTCATCCATTGATGCGCCGGCACTGAACGGGGCCAAACTGCAGGCTAAGCTGATCAATGAAAAAGGGGGGCTTCTGGGTAAAAAAATTGAAGTGATCGGCATTGACACCAAAACCGATCAAAAAGCAGCGGCCACGGGCGCTAAAAAAGCGCTGGCCAAAGGAGTTGTGGCCGGTATCGGTTACGGAGACACCACCTTTGTGATGGCGGCCGCCCCGTTGTTCCAGAAAAAAGGCGTGCCTTTTGTCACCTCGGGTGCCACCCATCCCATGCTTCCAAAATGGGTTGGCGACTACATGTTCATGACTCCCTTTGGCGATGACGATCAGTCGTTTGCCATTGCCGACTATTCGGTCAACAAACTGGGTATTAAAAACGTGGTGGTGTGGACCGACAACTCCATGGACTTCACCAAGGCGCTTTCCAAGTTTTACAAACAACGGATCCAAGAACTCGGTGCCAATATCGTTTTGGAAGATTTTTTCATGATGGGAGACAAGGATTTCTCGGCCCAGATCGCGCGGCTTAAAAACGCTAGCCCTAAAGCGGATGCCGTGTTTATTTCCGCCATTCCCAACGAAGCCGGGTTGACAGTGAAACAAATTCGCGAGGCCGGATTGAGCCTGCCGATCGTCAGCGGTGACGGCTTCGATACCGAGTTGGTTACCACCGTGCCCGGTGACAAGCTGGCCAATGACGTCTACTTTTCCACCCACACATACCGGGAAGACAACCGCCCCGAAGTGCAGGCGTTTGTTAGTGCTTACGAAAAAGAGTACGGCCGTCCGCCTGAAAATGCATTTGCCGCTCTGGGCTTTGATGCGGTGGGCCTGATCGCCGATGCCATCAAGAGAGCTGGCACCACCGATGGCAAAGCCCTGCGTGCCGCGCTTGCCGGCACCAAGGGATTTAAGGCCGTAACCGGAGAGATCACCTACTCACGGCCCAGTGGCGTACCGGTGAAAGGCGTTTCCATCATCAGTGTACACGACGGCAAATACAAGGTCGAAGAAGTCTGGTTTCCGAAATAACGGCATCTAAAAAAAGCCGCCCCTTGACTTCCCGACCGGGGAGGCGGCTTTATACCAAAAAATCGCGAAGGATAAACGCATATGAAAAAAATTAAGATGGAAGAGTTCAATCAATACTCGCTGCAGCAAGCGAAAATTACCAAGGCCCTTCTGGCCATCGGGTCCACAGAGAGCCACGGAGAGCATCTTCCCTTCGGTTGTGACACCTTTGTTTCATACGACATTGCATTAGAGGTTGCCGGTCGGCTGGACAACACTGTGGTTGTCCCGCCCCTGTGGTATGGTATGAGCTTACATTACCGCCACAAACCCATGTGCATCAGCCTGACCAATGATACCCTTGCTCAGGTTATTAGGGAAGTTTTGGATTCACTGGTTTACTGGGGTATAAAAAAAGTCCTTATCATTAATGGACACGACGGAAATATACCTCCGATAGAAACTGCGGCGCGGGATATTAAGCTAAAGTATCCTGACATGGGTCTGGCGGTTCTGGACGCCTGGTGGGTGACCGCAGGAAATCTGCTTCCCCCGGATACATTTGAAGTCTGGGGAGGCCTTGGGCATGGCGGTGAGGGCGAAACCTCCATTGCGCTGGCGATCTTCCCCGATCTGTGTGACATGAGCAGAGCCAAAGGCATGATTCCGGAAATGGATCCTAATGTAAAGCTGATCTGGAATTTCCAGGAATTAACCGACTACGGTGCCAGTGGTGCCCCGGAAAAAGGTACCGCTGAAAAAGGCCGGAAAATGAAGCATCTCCTAGTAGATTACCTGGTAGATTTCGTCAAACAAATGGACCAGCAGGACTGGAAATATGACAAAGTGTAAAAAAAAGGTGACGTTGTAATTTTTATTACCGGCGGAACCATCACCATGCGGCCACGGGCTGATGATCGCGGT
>CBDUUO010000222.1:0-5536 GCA_965370395.1 uncultured bacterium | reverse complement strand
TTTTCACTCGTTCAGGATGGAAAGCTCCCTGTCTTTGTCCACCCAGATCTTGAGATCGGCGAATGTAATTTGAGGATAGATCCATTTGTTGTAGGAAATGAACTCCTCGTCTGAATGGGCCAGGGCCTGGAACACTGTGTAACCCCGTTCCTGCATATCCACCAGGAGCCGAAGGCCGCGAATGACGATATCCTCGCTGGTAAAAAAGATATTCAAATTGGGGAACCGCTCCCGTATTTCATACTGCATGGACATGATGCCGTCCAAAAGGATCACCTTGGCATGTTGAATGCGCCGGGGCGGGTCATGGGTGCCGGTCTGATGGTTGTAAACGGGTAGGTCTATGGGCTTGCCCTCGTGAATCAGGGTTTTCATCTGGGCGATCATTTGGGGCATATCGGAAGACTGGGGATCGTACCCGCTCAAGTCTCGCCTATCGCGGATTTTCCGGTCCAGAAGATAGTCGTCTAAAGGCACGTGAACGGCACTGACCCCGCGATCAGCCAGAAAGTCGACCATCTGGCGGCAAAACATGGTTTTACCGGAAGCAGCCGCGCCCGATACGGCCAGAACAAACGCCGTTTCCGGAGCATACCGCACAAGGGGCGGGGTTTTTTCCGGAGTCAGGAAATGTTCGAAAATGTACCGGTAAATGTGCATGGGTCTGTTCATCGCCCAATTAACTCCGAATGCCGATGGTGCGTGTTTTACCGCCGGACAGCATGACGGTCCTGCCGTTAACCTTAACCGGCTGCCGCGTTTTGGTTGCGCCCTTTAAAGTGAGCCTGATCTTGTCCTGCGACAGATCGATGTGATAGCGGATTTTTCTATGGCGCACTTCCATCACCATCCTCTTCCAGTGTCCGGGCAGGTGAGGGGTGAATTGAGGAACCGGTTTGGAAAAGTCGATTCCGACAAAGTAGCGCGTAATCACGTCCAAGGTCCCCGCTATGACTCCGCAGTGGATACCCTCCAGCGTGGTGCCGCCCTGGCTATCGTATATATCCGACTCCATGGCTTCCACAAACCACTGCCAGGCCGTCTCTTCATTGTCCATATAGCTTGAAATAATGGCGTGAACCACCTTGCTCAAGGTCGAGCCATGACTGGTGCGCTGCTCGTAGTAGGCATAGTTCTTCTTCATCACATCGACGGGATCCGCCGCCGGATAACCCAACTGCGTCAGAATGTCGCCGACGGCTTCCGGTGAAAGCACGTAATAGGTCATGAGCGTATCGGCCTGTTTGGCCACCTTATAGGCATCCGGTGAGTGGCCCTCGGCTTTTAAGATGCGGTCCATGCGGTGGATGTTACCGTACTTTTCCCGGTAATGGTCCCAGTTGAGCTCCTTCAATCCCATGTAGCCGTCAAACTGGCTGATGATTCCATTTTCGGTCATAACCACATTGAGTTTTTGACGGATCTCTTGCCACTTCTTTGTCTCTTTGATTTCAAATCCGATTTTTTCATTCAGCCGCTTGAAGGCGCCCGCCGAAAGGGAATCGATGACCTCCATCGCTTTTTCCAGCAGCCACACGACCATGATATTGGTGTAGGCATTGTCTTTGACACCGGGCACCTCAGAACCCGGCAGCTTTTCATGAAACTCATCGGGCCCCATGACGCCTGCAATTGAATACCTGCCGGAACCATCGTCCCATTGGGCGATGCTGGCCCAGAAGCGGGCAATCTCCAGCATCATTTCAGCACCATATTGACGAAGAAATTGCCTGTCTCCCGTATCTTCAACATAACGCCAGACATTATAAAAGACCGCAAGGGAGACATGCCGCTGCCGACGACTTAAATCCGGGCCCCATGAACCGTCGGCAGGGTTGTAGTGAACGGACTGAGTTTCTTCATCGCTGCCGTCAGCGGTCTGCCACGGATACATGGCGCCCCTGTATCCGTTTTCCGCGGCGTACTGGCGAGCGCCGTCCAGCCGCCGGTATCGATACATCAGCAGCGCCCTGGAGATTTGGGGAAATCGAAGGTTGTAAAACGGCAGGATGTACAGTTCGTCCCAGAAAACATGACCCCTGTATGCCTCCCCGTGAAGACCGCGGGCGGTTATTCCGGCGTCGATCCTCACGTTGTAGGGTGAAGCGGCCACAAGCAGATGATAAATGTGTAGCCTGGCCGTCTTCTGCATAAAGCGGTCCCCGTCAATGCGGATGTCCGCAACTTTCCAGATATTGGCCCAGGCGCGCACATTGGGCCGATAAATATCCGCAAAGGATTTGATCGTTGACAGCGCCTGCCTGCCTGCCGTGCGGGGGTCTCTGACCCCTTCATCCAGCGATGTAAAAACGCTGACCATCTTTTCCAGGCGGCAGGTGGTGTTTTCAGCCACATTCAGGGTGAATATCTCGGCGATATAGCCCTTTCTCCGTTGAATTTTCCCGGCGGACCTGATGCGGCTTTTTCCCTGATACACAACCGTTTTGACGTGCATCACAATCTGATATTTGGACCCGTTCGTTTCCGTGTGTAAAAAGACGGTGCGGCCTGCTTTACCCTGGAATACCGGGGCCAGATGCTTTTGATTCAACTGGCGGTAGCGAGCCACGTTGTCGTTGATGATCCTCCCGTCCAAGGCCGATCTGATACGGATTGCGCCGCTGTAGTTCAGGGGCGTCACATCGAATTGGAGGGCGCACAGATGGGGATCATGCATGGAGGCGACGCGGCGGCTGCCGATACGTGTGATTCTTCCCCGAGCGTCCTTGGCTACGATGGTTCGCGCCACAACCCCTTCCTTCATGTCCAGATGGTGTTTATAGCTGAGAATTTTCATCTTCAATGGGCTGACGAAGTCGGACCGTCCAATGGCCAGTTCCACCAGCGTCCAGTTGGGGCAATTGACGAAATCGTTGTTGTAGACGCGCTTCCCGCCCACCATGGTGGCCAGCTTGTTGTACACACCGGCAATGTAAGTGCCCGGGTAGTGAACATCGGACGCGGATTCTCCTTCAAAACTGCCGCGGTTTCCCAAATAGCCGTTGCCAATAGCGGTAAGGGTTTCTCTGAGCTTTTCGTCCGCCGGATTAAAATGGTTGTAAGTGAGGTTCCAACCGTCGGCGGCAATGCCTTCATCAAACCATGTCTGGATTTCATCCACCGAGATTTCGCTCATATCGGAGACAACTAGATCCGCACCGTTTTGAATCAGCGTGTCGCCGCCGATTTCCCTTGCGATGCCCAGCGTCAGCCCGAAATTCCCGTTTTTGCCGGCTTGCACACCGGAGATGGCATCCTCCACCACCACGCACTCGTGGGGTTGCAAACCCAGATTTTTGGCGGCGACCACGAATATGTCCGGGTCCGGCTTGCCTTTCAGATTCAGTTCGCGGGACACAATGCCGCATACGCGGGTTTCAAAATACTTCTCGATATTGCCAAGCTCCAAAATGAGTTTACAGTTGCGGCTGGATGAGGCCACGCTGATTTTTATACCTCTTTGCCTGCACGCTTTGATAAAGCTTATGGTTGACTCGAAAACATCGGGACCTTCTTTGCGAAGGATTTCCTGGAAGTCCTTGTTTTTTCGATTGCCCAGCCCGCAAACGGTTTCCTTATCCGGCGGATCGTCATAATCACCGAAAGGCAGTTGGATTCCCCTGGACTCCAGAAAACTCTCCACACCTTTCATGCGGGGCTTGCCGTCCACATATTCCAAATAATCCCTTTCCTGGTCAAAGGGGACAAATGGCGTGCCGTCACGGTCGGCCTTCTCTTTCAAATAGTCGTTGAACATGCTTTCCCAGGCCAGGCCGTGCACTCTGGCGGTTCCCGTTACCACGCCGTCCAAATCCAAGATTACGCCTTTAAATTTTTTTCTTGTCACTGCTTCACTTTTTGCATCCTTTTAATCCTGAGTGTCCGCCAGTTGATTTAAAATAGCGATGAGCATGTCGGGTTCCGGCACTGTCACCGCCTGGGGACAAACGGCCGCCACCTTTTCGACCAGTTGCGGGTCTTTGGTTACAAAAACCGACCATGTATCAATGCTTTTTTCCATGGCAGCCTCCAGCATAGGTAGGTCGGAGCCGGTGTCGCCGCAAACCAGGTGGGGTCCGCTTCCCATATTCAGGCCGAGTTCCCGATCCAGGAATTTGACAGCCTCTTTTTTGTCAAAATCCTTTAGCCCGGCATCCTCGTCTGCAACCGTGAGGATGATCTCAATATCCAGCCCGGTGTCCTCGATTTTAAAGTTTTCTCCTGACGGGTCCAGCTCTTGAACAATGTGTTCAATCACGTCTAAAAACTTTTGGGACATTTCCTCGGAAATGGATCCGCTGATGTCCTGCCTAGCAATGGTGGTTTGTCCGAACTTCAGTTGCAGGCCCGATCCGATCAGGGAAAACCGTTCATACTCTGCATCTGTAACCAGAGCTGTCAATCGCCGGTTAAGGCGATCGATGAGCTGTTGCTTTTCAGTGTCGATGCGAAAACTTCTCCGAATACCGGAAAGGTCGATGAATTCTCGCCCCTTTGAGGCGGCATAGATGACGGTCTGTTCGGGAAGGGTGCTCACGTCTACAATACCGGGGTCTTTCAGGGGTGCCGAAGTGATGATGATGGGGTTGGCTGCGGTATTTTTGGCAAAACGGGCCAAAAACAGCGCGTTGTAAACCGACTGGACGGAGGTGCGATAGCGGCCGCAGTAGTTGTTGATGGTGCCGTCCCGGTCCGTAATAAAACAGTTAAACCGTTTTCCCTTGAGTTGTTTCACGCCGTTTTGCACATGGGATGAAAAATCCGGGTGCAGCGATCCCAGATAGGATAAAAACTGCTCTTCGCCGTTTTCCAGATAAAAGATATCTTTTTCAAGTTCCGCGATTTCATAAAAGAGATCCACTTGGATGCTGGCCGATCCTTCCAGGATTAAATCGGCCCTGTAGCCCCCCTGGCTGCAATGTTTCAACGAAGCCAAGGCATTTTTCAAATCACCGATCTGTTTTTGCTCACATGGTTGCAAAGAAAGTAGCCGGTTGACGATAGCGGCCCGAACCGTACGGGTTTCCCCCATCAGGCCATAGAACGATTTAAGTGTGTCGATCTCTTGCTTCTGGATCATTCAGCACCTCAAAATGCGACTTTTAGTCTACAGCATGTACAATGGATACGGCTATCAAACTCAAGATGTTGTATGTTTAAGAATGATGGTTCCGTAAAAAGTCCTACCGCCGGTCATTGCGAGGAACGAAGTGACGAAGCAATCCCATGATTTCAGAGGCTTGGATTGATAGAGATTGCTTCGCTGCGCTCGCAATGACAGCTTGGCAGACTTTTTACGAGTAAATCAAGAATTGTTAATTAAACATGTTTAAACCCATAATCTACAAAATTCCAAAATTTCATATTGTGTCAGCTAATCTACAATCAGCATCAGAACAAATTATTTCCCAGGAGGGACGAAAGAAAAAGAGAGCATGATTCTCTGCCTTAAATTCCGGCAAAGATATTGCTGAAAAACTTCACGAATGGCCAGATCAATCGGCCCAGAATGGACACGCCTGTGAATTGTCCGAAT
>CBDUUO010000221.1:0-5541 GCA_965370395.1 uncultured bacterium | reverse complement strand
GATAAAAAAAGACGATAAGGTCAAGGTTATGGTCGGTAAGGACAAAGGTAAAATAGGCAAGGTCCTTAAGGTTGACCGCAAAAAGAATCGGTTGCTCATCGAAAAGATCAATCTGATAAAACGCCATGCCAAACCCAGTGCAAAAAACAGACAGGGAGGCATTGTGGAGGGTGAGGCGCCGGTACGCGTCTCCAATGTGATGATCATGTGCAACAAGTGCCTAAATCCCACGCGAATCAAAATGCAGCGCTTGGAGGATGGGAAAAAAATACGGCTTTGCGTTAAGTGCGACGAAGCCATAGATACTTAAGCCAGGCTGGCGGAGGACGGCGATGTCACCGTTAAAAAATATTTATGAAAAAGAAATTGTTCCCAAACTCATGGAAGCCTTCAAGTATAAAAACATTATGCAAGCTCCCGGATTGGAAAAAATTGTTCTCAATATGGGCCTGGGCGAAGCCATCCAAAATATAAAGATCCTGGATTCCGCGACCGAAGAACTTAAGGCTATTGCCGGGCAAAAGCCGGTGGTCACCCGTGCCAAAAAATCCATTGCCGCCTTTAAACTTAGAGAGGGGATGCCGATCGGATGTATGGTTACGCTGCGTCAGCAGCGGATGTATGATTTTTATTACAAACTGGTCAATATAGCACTGGCCCGTGTCAGAGATTTTAGAGGTGTTACCGCCAAAGCGTTTGACGGCCGAGGCAATTACTCTTTGGGGATAAAAGAGCATATTATTTTCCCGGAGATTGATTATGACAAAATTGACAAGATCAAGGGTCTCAACATTAGCATCGTAACGACAGCCGCGACAGACGAAGAAGGAAAGCAGCTACTGGGTCTGTTGGGTATGCCGTTTAGCAATTAGGGAGGGAGATTTGGCGAAAAAATCGCTCAGAATGAAAGCAATGCGAAAGCCCAAATTCGAGGTGCGACGATATAATCGGTGTCCGGTCTGCGGGCGATCCAGAGCATATCTGAGAAAGTTTGGACTTTGCCGTATTTGTTTTCGGGTATTTGCATCCGCGGGAAAGCTTCCCGGAGTTGTCAAATCGAGTTGGTAGCAAAATACCAAATAATAGGAGAAAATAATGGCGGTAAGCGATCCGATAGCCGACATGTTGACGCGTGTTCGAAATGGTGTCAAAGCCAGGTTTAACAGTGTTGATGTGCCGGGATCAAAACTTAAAACGGAGATAGCTAAGATCCTAAAGAACGAAGGTTTTATCAAAAATTACAAGTTCCTTAAAGATGGCAAACAGGGTATTTTACGGATCTACCTCAAATACGGTCCGGACCAGTCTGTC
This sequence comes from uncultured bacterium, assembly GCA_965370395.1. GTDB lineage: Bacteria > Desulfobacterota > Desulfobacteria > Desulfobacterales > JAHEIW01 > JAHEIW01. Next base: position 4,230 of record CBDUUO010000221.1, on the reverse strand, counting down.
GTGGTTTATGGCCTTAAACGCATCAGTAAACCCAGCCGTCGCGTTTATCTGAAAAGCAATGAAATCAAGCCAGTTTATAATGGCATGGGGATTTCAATCTTGTCCACATCCAGGGGCATTATGACAGACAAAAAAGCCCGGAAGGAAAACGTCGGAGGCGAGATCCTTTGCAACGTATGGTAGCAATTTGGGAGTAATACATGTCTCGAGTAGGGAGAAAACCGGTTCAAATTCCGGAAAAAACCAAAGTGTCATATGAAAACAGGGTGCTAACCGTTCAAGGCCAGAAGGGTACACTAACGCGATCGATTCATCCCGCTGTGGATTTAAAAATAGACGACGGTGTCTTGAACGTGGTCCTATTCAAAGATAAACGGACCAGCCGTGCGCTGCAGGGGCTGACCAGAAGCCTGGTGGCCAATATGATTACAGGCGTCAACCAGGGATTTGAACGCACACTGGTTATAAATGGCATTGGCTATCGGGCCGCAATCAAAGGAAACGCCATTGTTTTAAATGTGGGGTATTCAAATCCGGTTCAGTTCGAACTACCGGAGGGTGTCAGCGCGTCGGTTGATCGCAACATCACTATCAAATTATCCAGCATCGATAAGGAAAAACTGGGTCGGGCCGCTGCGGCCATTCGGAAAATACGGCCTCCGGAACCTTACAAGGGCAAAGGCATAAAATACGCTGAAGAACGGATTCGCAGAAAGGCCGGTAAAGCAGGGGTCACGGCACAGTAGAGAATTATTTTTTAAACAGTCAAAAATGGGCATCAGGAAATGGGAACGCTTAATTTAAGAACACAGGCACGGCTAAAACGTAAAAAAAGAATTCGCAAAAAGCTGGTTGGTACCGCGAACCGGCCAAGGCTCTGTGTGTTTAGAAGTGCCAAGCACATTTATGCACAGTTGATTGACGATTCTCTGGGCCAAACGCTTGTCGCCGCTTCGAGCATGGAAAAGGTTGTGCGGGAAGTTCCGGAAACGAAGAACAAGCTGACTGCGGCGAGTACGGTGGGTAAAATCATTGGCCAGCGCGCTTTGGAAAAGGGCGTCAGACAGGTCGTATTTGACCGTAACGGATTTCTGTATCACGGCAGGCTAAAGGCCGTTTCTGAAGGTGCCCGTGAGGCCGGCTTAAAATTTTGATCCTTGATAGCCTTAAACGGACCGGTGAGGCTCGATAAAAAATGGAGTTAACCACAAAGTCACAAAACGCACAAAGAATTATTGATAAAAATTGTTTTTATTAACTTTGTGAACTTCGTGCCTTTGTGGTGATAAGTTTTTAAAAATAAGAATAGGCAAATTGTAAATTTAAGGATTTAACTCTTCTTTTAGGTTGAAATACCAAAGGAGGCAGGCTCTTGTTCAAACGAGAAATAGAGGAAACTCAGTTAATTGACAAAGTGGTCTACATCAATCGGGTGGCGAAAGTGGTCAAAGGCGGTCGTCGTTTTAGTTTCAGCGCGATTGTTGTTGTCGGCGACGGTCAGGGATCCGTTGGATTCGGTCTCGGCAAAGCCGGAGAAGTCCCCGAGGCCATTCGCAAAGGTATTGAAAAGGCCAAAAAGAATATGATCGCGGTCCCCTTGATTGAAGGCACGATTCCCTATGAAACCATCGGTCGATTTGGGGCCGGCAAGGTTCTGCTTAAACCGGCGGCGGAGGGTACCGGTGTAATTGCCGGCGGAGCTGTTCGGGCGGTTCTTGAAGCAGTCGGCGTGCAAAACATTTTAACCAAGTGTCTTGGGTCACACAATCCCCACAATTTGGTAAAGGCAACAATCCAAGGCCTCGAACGACTCGAGAGTCGTGAAATGGTGGCTAACAGACGCGGAATTTCTGTGGAAGATCTGTAGTATAGGATTAATGGAGCAAATGAGCGGATCACAGAAAGGATGAGATAAATGGCCGGAAGTGTCAAAGTAAAACTCATTCGAAGCATGATTGGCAGACCCGAAAAGCATCGCAAGGTCCTGCGGGGGATGGGTCTAACCCGATTAAATAAAACGGTTGAGTTCAAAGATACCCCTGAAATCCGGGGGATGATTAATAAAGTATCACATCTCGTTAGCACTGAGGAGAAGGTCGATGAAGCTTCATGAACTATCGCCGTCTTCAAAATCTCGCAAACCCAATAATCGGCTGGGCCGTGGTGTTGGATCCGGCTGGGGCAAGACCGCCGGTCGGGGCAACAAAGGGTATAACAGCCGATCCGGTGGCGGTGTCAGACCCGGTTATGAAGGCGGGCAGATGCCAATTCAACGGCGCCTTCCCAAGCGCGGCTTTACCAATATTTTCAGAAAAAAAATTGCCGTCATTAATCTAAGAGATTTACTCGCATTTGAGAGCGGCAGTCTGGTGGATGAAGCTGCGCTTGTGAAAGCAGGGCTCGTTAAAGGCCAAAAAGACGGTGTCAAATTACTGGGACACGGGGAGATCCGTGTTGCCCTAAATGTCAAAATAAATCATGTCAGCAAAAGTGCCCGGGAAAAGATTGAGGCAGCGGGCGGCAGTGTAGAGGTCGTATAATGATCGGCAGCGGGTTCCAAAATGTTTTTAAAATACCCGAGCTAAAAAAGCGCATTCTGTTCACCTTGGGTTTGCTTATCGTTTACAGAGTGGGCGTCCATGTTCCGGTTCCGGGTATCGATTCTGCGGCAATGGCATCCTTTTTTGCCAGGGCGGAAGGCACCATATTCGGCATTTTTAATATGTTTTCGGGAGGGGCGTTGGAGCGGCTGTCTGTTTTTGCTCTCGGGATCATGCCCTATATCAGTGCCTCAATTATTTTGCAGCTTTTAACTGTCGTCATACCGCATCTTGAACAACTAAAAAAAGAAGGCGAGCAGGGGCGCAAAAAAATAACGCAGTATACCCGTTACGGCACCGTTTTTTTAAGTATTATTCAGGGCTTCGGTATCAGCATGGGTCTGGAAAGCATGAGCTCGCCCGGCGGGGCTCCGGTGGTCATGTTGCCGGGATGGGCGTTCAGACTGATGACGGTGATCACCTTAACGGCCGGTACGGCCTTTATCATGTGGCTGGGAGAGCAGATTACCGAACGCGGAATCGGCAATGGAATTTCTTTGATTATTTTCGCCGGCATCGTTGCTCGGCTGCCGACCGCTGGCGGAAATACATTTCGTTTGCTGTCAACCGGAGAAATGGGAATATTTATTGCCCTGATGTTACTCATTTTCATGGTGCTGGTTGTCGCTTTCATTATCTTTGTCGAACAGGGGCAGCGTCGCATACCGGTTCAATATGCCAAACGGGTGGTGGGGCGAAAAATGTATGGTGGCCAGAGTACCCATCTGCCGTTGAAAATCAACACTTCCGGTGTGATTCCCCCGATTTTTGCTTCATCGATCATCATGTTTCCGGCCACCATCGCCAATTTTATCGAAATTCCCTGGATAAAAACGATTGGCGAAAGCATGCGGCCGGGAAATGCCTTTTATGAATTGCTGTTTGTGGGATTTATTTTCTTTTTCTGTTACTTTTATACCGCCGTCACCTTTAACCCGGTTGACGTGGCCGAAAACATGAAAAAACAGGGCGGTTACATTCCAGGCATCCGGCCCGGCAAGCGCACGGCAGATTATATTGATAAGGTGCTAACTCGTATTACGCTGGGCGGCGCAATTTACGTTTCAGCTGTTTGTGTCCTGCCTTCTATTTTGATAACCCGGTTTAATGTGCCGTTTTATTTCGGTGGAACGGCGTTGCTGATTGTCGTCGGTGTGGCGATTGATACGGTTGCGCAGATCGAGTCGCATATGCTGAGCCGTCACTATGAGGGATTTTTAAAGAGTGGTGGTGCGCGATTAAAGGGCCGTTACTAGCCGGTATTAATGGCTTTGAAATTATTAACCCAGGAAACAGGAGTTGCCTGTGGCCAAAGAAGAACCGATTGTTGTTGAGGGTGTTGTTCTGGAAACATTGCCCAACGCGATGTTCAAGGTTGAATTGGAGAACAAACATCAGGTGCTTGCCCATATTTCGGGAAAAATGCGAATGCACTTTATTAAGATCCTTCCTGGAGATAAAGTCACGGTTGAGCTTTCTCCATATGATCTGACTCGCGGCCGAATTACCTACCGATCGAAATAAACGGGGTATGATATGGTTAATAGCACCTTAGTTGTTGTTTTTGTGCATTTTGTGGCAAAAAAATTGTATTGGAATATTTTCACTGTCTTGTAAAGATTGAATATTT
>CBDUUO010000220.1:0-5545 GCA_965370395.1 uncultured bacterium | reverse complement strand
TTGAACTCCTTAATATTCATAAAAACAGACGTGAAATCCCGCAAAATGCGGGGGTTGAACCCCTTAATATTCGCAACAATTGTAAAGAGCTGTATGATTTCGTAGAAAAAAATGGTAGAGAGTCATTTTTAAGATCGCTTCTGTCACCTTGACATCACTCTTTTGACAACATAAAATTTCTAGAGCGGGTTAATTTTGAGTCCAATGAAGGAGGATGGTTTATGACAAAAAAGGGACATGTTGGTTTAATATTGGCAATGTTTGTGGTTTGCTTTAGCGCATATGCGTATGGTGCCAAAAGCGACTCCGCGCGCGTCATACTATCAACCATCTATTTCAAAAACGATTCTGCTGCGCTTGCTCCGGAATTTGAAAATGATCTCAAAAAGGTTCAGGCAGCACTCGAAGCGGATCCAGCGATCGGTTTGCAAATTGAATGCTACGGCCGGAATCATGGCACGCCTGCAAAAAATCGCGGGATTTCGCAAAAACGCGCCCAGGCGGTGCAGCAGTGGTTTGTGAAACACGGTGTCGATCCAAGTCGGCTGGAAATTAGAAATTTCGGCGATTCTAAACCGGCAGATCAAAAGGATACGCCAAAAAATCCTGCGCACGGCGAGCGCGTCGAGATTTTGCAGGTTTCTTTAAAACAGCCTTCGGTCTATTTGCCGGCAGCCCGTTACGAATTTGCTCCGGTTGTGGAGGGCCGAGAAGTGACCCACGATTTTGTCGTTCAGAACAAAGGTTCAGCACCTCTTGAGATTCAAAAAGTCAAAACCGACTGAGGGTGCACAGCTGTCTCTTATACGAGGCAGATCCCTCCCGGTGGTGAGGGCAAAATTACACTTAAAGTAAACACGAATTACAGGGGCGGCAAAAGAATGCAAAAGAGTGCGACCGTTTATACCAACGACAAAAAGAATCCGCAGTTGAAGCTGTCCATTATCGGAAACGTTGAAAAATTTGTTACGATGCGACCCAGCAAGGTTCGATTGCGAGGCGTAGCCGGTGAACAGATAAAAAGAAAGGTGACGATCATCCCTGCCCCCAAATACCCTTTTAAAATCGTAAAGGTTCGCGCCAGAGACGGCAAAAACATATCCTATCAACTGACGGAGGAAAAAAGTGAGAACGGGCAAAAATATGCGCTGACCGTTGAAAATAAAAGAATACAGAAGGGGAGTTATTTCGATATCATTACGCTGGAAACCGACAGCAAGATTCGTCCTGAACTCCACATCAGAGTTTATGGGGAACTCCGGCAGCAAACTGAAAAAGAAAAAAAAGGTGAAAAGTAGATTCGTATGAAAGATCTTAAAGTGGTTGCCTTTGATTGCGACGGCGTGCTTTTCGATACCGAAGCAGCCAACCGGGCCTATTACAATCAAATTTTAAAGCATTTCGGCAAACCGGCGATGACGGCGGACCAGTTTGCCTATGCCCATCAGCACACGTTAAATGAAGCAATTGCACATTTATTTGGTGATGAAAAAAGTATTGCTGCCGTACTCGCCTATCGCCAGACGATGGATTACAGCCGATTCCTTAAATTATTGAAAGTTGAACCCCATCTGGTTCCGCTGCTTTCAAAGATAAGACCAAGATTGAAGACCGCGATTGCCACCAACCGTTCCGATACCATGGACCGGTTGCTGGCTGAATTTAACTTAACCGAACATTTTGATCTGGTGGTCACCTCTTTCGATATCCCGCGCCCAAAGCCCCATCCGGACTCACTGCTTAAGATATTGTCCTATTTCAGCATTGTGCCGCACCAGGCCCTATATGTCGGCGATTCGCAGGTGGACGCTGAGGCGTCCGTTGCGGCAGAGATTCCATTTGTGGCCTATCGCAATGAAACATTGCCTACCCAATATCACATCGCAAACTTAAAAGATCTTGAAGAATTACTGGAGGTGTAAATATGCCGGATGAGCCTGCCGATTTAAACAAAGAAGAAGAAATCACCCAGGATGATGATGACTGGGAAAACCGGATCTTATGCAACGATGAAAGCTGCATCGGTGTCATCGGGCCCGATGGTCGCTGCAAAGAATGCGGCAAACCCTATAAAGAACCGCCAGCCGCAGAAATGGATACAGCCCAAATCGACAGCGCGCCGCAGGAAGATCTTGATGAGCGGCCGGCGCCCCGGTTCGATGATGACTGGGAAAACCGCACATTATGCAGTGATGAAAGCTGTATCGGTGTGATCGGGCCCGATGGTCGCTGTAAGGAATGTGGCAAACCATACGATGGATAAATTACCACTTTGACGAATCTATGTTATCCTGTTAATATTCCTTAGTATACCCTTTATCATTCAAAGATAGAACCCACTGGTTTTGATGCGCCCGCTTTGCTTAAGATCGGTTACGGAGATTTACTTTGTATCTACTATACCTCATTCCTGCCCCCATGTGGCGCGATATCGTCGATATTCTTTTTCTTACCATTGTCGCCTATCAGCTGTACGTGTGGTTCCGCGAAAGTCGCGCGCTTCGCGTCATCATCGGCCTGGTGGCTCTGGGAGGCATTTATTCGATTGCCAAATTCTGGGGTCTTTTTCTGACGACCTGGGTCTTTCAAATTTTATGGCAAGTACTTCTCATTCTGTTGCTGATACTGTTCCAGACCGAAATTCGCCAGGTATTGGAAAAGGTCAGCCCGATGCGGTATCTGCGGTCCCGCCGGCGCGTCTTTCAAAAAACATTTGCGAAAGAATTATCCCAGACGCTGTTTGAAATGGCTGCAGATCGAACCGGTGCGCTGATTGTGCTTGCCAGAAATGACAATCCTTCCGAATTTGTCCGTGCCGGTCAAAAGATTATGGCACTTCCTGAGTCGGGGCTGATCAAAAGCATTTTTAACCGCTCTGCTCCGGCACACGACGGCGCGATTGTTATCGCTCAGGACCGTATTACCCAAATGGGATGCATCCTGCCGCTGTCTGAAGATGAGGATTTGCCAGAGAAATACGGCACCCGGCATCGAGCGGCCCTGGGACTGTCCGAAGTCACAGATGCCATATGTTTGGTGGTATCTGAAGAACGCTCGGAGGTTGCGACTGTTGTTGAAGGCAAAATCGTAACCTGGCAGGACCCCGGGGCTTTGGCCGGCAATCTCAGTGAAATCATCGCTGGACCGGAAATCCGAGTGCCGACGCTGAAGGGTTTTCTCAAGGGGATATTCATCGAAAATTGGCGAACCAAATTAAGCGCGCTGGCGCTTGTAACCATTGCATGGCTCGTTTTGGCCAGCCAGCAGGAAGCAGAGCTTACCATTACCACACCGGTGCAACACACCAACGTTCCGTCCCACCTGATGTTGGGCCAGGGGTCAACGCCCACTGTCGATTTAACCCTATCCGGCCGTCGTAATACGATCCGTACCCTGAAGGATCAGGATGTTCAGGTCAGTTTCGATTTAAGTGCCATCACTTTAGGCCGGCATTTGATCAAGGTTTCAGCCAAGAATATAATTTTGCCTTTCGCGGTCAAAATCGATCGGGTAGCTCCTCAAAAAATTATGGTTAATCTGCGGCAGCGTCCCAAAGATTAAGACCCGGATCAACCATCCCCCAACCGGTCACACGTTTGTTAGAGTCTTAGTTGTGAATTCTTTGCATTTTGTGCAAAAACATTTTCGCCACCAAGACACCAAAACACAAAGTTTAATTTTTACAAACAGTTTTGCTTTGTGTCTTGGTGCCTTTGTGGCAATTTGTTCCGCTTGTCCGGGTTAGGCTTTGGGACCCACCAATTACTCTAACGGCAGCGTAATCGTAAAAATCGCTCCGCCGTCTTTGTCATTTTCAGCGACAAGATAACCTTTGTGATCCTCAATGATGCCATGGCATATGGACAAGCCCACGCCCATACCCATGGTTTTTTTTCTGGTGAAAAAGGGGTCAAAAATGTGCTCCAGATCTTTTTTGGCGATACCCGGCCCGGAGTCCTTGATTTTGATAACCAGTTTTTTGTTCTGATTGAAGGTGTCGATACAGATTTCTCCGCTATGCGTCGGAGTCTCTTTTAGCTTTTCTTGAAATTCGGGGGCGTTGGTAATGGATTCGACCGCATTATTAATCAGATTCATAAGGACCTGCCCCAGTTGCTGCGGTGAAGCCGTCAACGTGGCGTTTTCAGCAGCCAGATTCAAATTGATTTTCACCCGGCTTTTGGTCAGATAACTGCGAACCAGCATGGATGTATTCTCGATAACCTGATTGATATCCATCGGTTGTTTTTTTTCTTTGCCCGGTCGATTCAGATCGATCAGGTTTCGTACCGTGTCTCGAATGCTTTCAAACGCATTTTTAACCAGATCCAGCTTTTCCAATAATTTCTTGTTTTTTTTGTGCTTTGTTCGAATAACATTGAGCAGCGCCGTAATTCCCTGAAGCGGTGAATTGATTTCGTGAGCAATGGAGGCCGCCAGCTGGCCGGTGGCTGCCAGTCTTTCGGAGCGGATCAAATGATTTTGAAGCATTTTCGTCTGGGTAATATCGCGGGCGACACACAGAAAGCAGAATTCACCCAGATAGGAAACATACCTGCTATTGATTTCGTTCGGTATAAGACTTCCATCCTGGGCTTTAAGTCCCAGCTCAAATCGGGCTTCCTTTTCTTGGCTGACCTGCTGCATCATGTTTTTCACAAACGAGACCTGATCGGTTTCAACCAGATCGGTAATATTTAAATCCAAAAGCTCTTCTTTGGTATATCCCGTGCTTTCAAGGACACGTTCGTTGGATTCAATGAGTTGCCCATTGCGATTGAAAATAAAAACACCCTCGGCCACATTATCAAAAAGTTCTTTATAACGCATCAGCTCTTCGGCTTGCTTGAATTCGGTTGTATTTGTGGCGATGATGGTTGCCGCAACGACCTTGCCGCTAATCCTCAGCGGGCCGACACGGTAGGTATACCAGGTGGGATCATTGCTTTCGCCCGCACGGACTTCGAAACTATCGGTTTCACCGGTGCGAAACACACTTTGAACACTGTCCATTGCCATCTCCTGATACTCCTGGGGCAGAAAATCATAGAAACATCTACCCATGGTCTGATCCGTTGAAAGCACGCCCATGGACTGGTTGATAAAACGGATGATGCCCTCCCGATCAACGGTGGTGATAATGTCCGGTGCGGTTTCCACCAGGGAGCGCCACAGTTCTTCTGATTCATCCAGCTTTTTTTTGGCCAGCTTCAGCTTATTGATGATCGATTGCGCGTGGGACCCAAAAATAATGAACAGGCACAATACGATCACCCGGATATAAACATCATAAAGATCAGGGCCGAAGAGTTCCGCGATTAAATTAAACTTATTGGAAAAAAACAGGTTCAAAATCGAATCCAGAACCCAGTAGATGGTCGCAATCAGGGTTACGGCCAAGACCATGTTGTCCGCTAAGTTTTCACTGTCAAACGTAAGGTCGGTTTTCATTTTTTATCTCACTTTTTAATAATTTCCAATTCAGTCTAGTGCTTTTTTAGCCTAAATTTAGGTCGATGGCAAATCATTTAAAACCACCCATCCA
>CBDUUO010000219.1:0-5574 GCA_965370395.1 uncultured bacterium | reverse complement strand
AAATGGCAGATCGCAAAAAAGCCCCGGAAGGAGCAGGTTGTCTCTTCGGGGCTTTTCGTGGTATAGAACCTTTAATTTTAAATGGGATTACGTAGGGGTGAACTAAAGTCGCTTTGTAGCGATGTAAATTACGACTTCGAGCAACACAGCCCTGGGCCAAATATCCATGATGAGTGTTTTGAAACGAGTTTTAGGCTTCGGGAAGCCTAACCTATCATATCAGTATCAAAACCGTAGATACCTATCGTGCACGCCTGCTCAAAAAGCTCGGGTTGCGCAACAACGCGGAGTTATCTCGCTTTGCCATGCAAAATCAGTTGATTGAACCCTGATGCAACCTGCGGGTATAAAATTATTCCTGCCTTTTTGTGAGAAAAAATTTGACAAGGAGATAAACTTGGCGAAAAAAGCGGCTATTGCTTTCAGTTTTTTTGCATTCATCAGCGGAATCATGCTTTCCAGCGCGCTGGCAGCCAACTCATTAAAGATCGGGGTCATGCTGCCGCTTACAGGCCACCTGGCCCCGTTCGGGCGCATTCAACAAAAATCGGTTCTGATGGCAGCCGGAGAAGTCAATGCCGGCGGCGGGATAAACGGTAAAAAAATTGAGCTGATCGAGGCAGATACGCAGGGCAACCCGGATGTGGGGCGCAGGGCCATTGAAACGTTAATCAAGCGGGACAAGATCCTTGTGATCGGCGGCGGCTTTTCGAGTACGGTAACCTGGTCAACCATTTCCATCGCCCAAAGAAATAAAATCCCATTTCTGGTAAACAGCGCTGCAGCGGACAAAATCACCGAGCAAAGCTGGGAATATATCTTCAGGCTGAATCCGCCGGTGAGTAAGAGCCTGGATGCAGTGGCCTCTTTTGTATCAACGGTTGCCACCGACATTCGAACCGTTGCCATCGTGCATGCAAATTCGCTTAAACATGCTGCAGACGCCCGAAGATTTTTCAAAAAGGCAGGCGAACTGGGCTTAAAGCCGGTTATCAGGGAAGGTTTTGAAGCCGGTGCTGCCGATTTCAGGCCGTTGCTGACCCGCGTGAAGGCTAAGAATCCCGATCTAATATACGCGGCCGTGGACAATGCCAAAGGCGCCGCATTGCTGGTGCGCCAATCCAAGGACCTGAAGCTGACTCCGAAACTGTTTGTCGGCGGGGGGAATGGTTTTGTTCAGCCTGAATTTGCAGCGCACGCCGGGCAGGCTTCTGATCATATTGTCTGCACCGCCATTTGGACCCCCACGGTGCCTCACCGCGGCGCCGGCACTTTCAATGAAAAATTTATTGCCAGGTACAAGACCCCACCCGAACATTACGGGGCCGAGGCCTATGCCGGCATCACCGTAATCGCCGATGCGCTAAAACGCACCAAGGTACCGGCACCTAAAAATGTTCGCGATGCGCTGGCTAAAACCAACCTGATGACCGTATTGGGGCCGGTTAAATTTATTTCCTACAATAATAAAAGCCAGCAAAATAAATTGCCGGCTTTCCTGGTGCAATGGCTCAACGGTCAACTGCAGATCGTATGGCCCAAAAGTATGGCCACGAAAAAAATTGTCTATCCAACCCCTATACATGCCGACCGTCAGTGAGCTGGAAATTATTCGCACGCAAAGCCGCAAAGCTCGCAAAGAAAAGTAATTTTTCTCTTTAAAAAAAACTTTGCGCCTTGGCGTCTTTGCGTGAGGTTTTATCAGGGTGTCGCCTTGTGTCGATAATTACAAATTCTTCTTAAAAAACTCTCCGGTATCGGCAATCTCGCCCGGTCTTTTACTGTATTCGGTAGGCTCGGTGCCCTCCTTAAAGGAAACAAAAACCGTTTCTTTGGATTCGGGAATCGGTAAAAGCCCGGTCTTAGCATCTATTTTGGTAAAGACAATGCCTTCCGGCACCTCGAAAATTTTGGGTGGCTTATCTTCCAGAACTCGCTTCATAAAACCCAGCCAGATCGGGCTGGCAGCCCGGGAGCCCGTTTCGGATTTCCCCAGCGGGGCCTCGTCATCAAAGCCCACCCAGGTCCCGGTGATATACTGGGGGGTATAGCCCATAAACCAGGCGTCAAATAAATTGTTGGTGGTGCCGGTCTTGCCCGCCACCGGCCGGTTTAATGCCTTAACGCGCCAGCCGGTCCCATGCTTGACCACACCTTCCAGCAGGTGGGTCATCAGGTAGGCGGTGGTCTTTTCGATGACTTTGATTCGCTCGGGCACCATCTCTTCAAGCACATGGCCTTCGCGGTCGACAATTTTGGTGATAAATACCGGTTCAACCAGATACCCCTGATTGGCGAACACCGAATAGGCTTTGGTCAGCTCCAGCAACGATACGCCCGAAGAACCCAGGGCGATAGAGAGATCCCTGCTCAAATTAGAAGTAATCCCCAGCTTATGGGCGTACTCGATGGCATAATCAACCCCGATATCCTGCAAAATCTTGATCGTCACCACATTGCGTGATTTGGATAGGGCATCGCGCATCAGGGTGGGACCGAAAAAACGCTCTTTGTAGTTTCTGGGTTTCCAGGTAAAATCCCGATCTTCGTCTTCCCACACGACCGGTGAATCAATGATTATCGAAGCGGGGGTGTAAATCTTATCGGTTTCTTCAAACTCCTTATCTAAAGCCGCCGCGTAAATAATCGGTTTAAAGGCGGAACCCGGTTGCCGCCTGGATTGGAATGCACGGTTAAACTGGCTGTCGCGAAAATCACGCCCGCCGATCATGGCTGTTACAAATCCGGTTTCAGCCTCGAGACACAGCAGTGCTGCCTGGGCCACGGGCTCCTGTTCTAAAGCCAGCTGCCACACATCCGAATCTTTTATTTTTTCTTTAACTTTAACCAGAATGACATCTCCGGCATGCAGCGCTTCACTGGGAAGTTTTACTTTGGTTTCATAGTAAGCGACCCCCAGGTCCGGTTTGCGGGCCCACTTCATATCCTCAAGCGCAATCTGTCCTAAAGAATTTCCGATCCGAACCGTAACCGCTTTGTTTTTATCGTCCACCTTAATGACCACGCCCTTTACGGTTTGGCCGGCTTCAAGCGGATGGTCGTCCAGCTCGGATTGAATCGTCTGGGAAAATGTCTCGATTTCTTCAGGTGCCAGCTTTTTTTGCGGTCCCCGGAAACCCTGGCGTTTATCCAGTTCATACAGGCCTTTTTCAATCTCTCCCCGGGCGATTTTTTGCATCTCGATATTGGCGGCCGTATAGATCTTGAGTCCCTGAGTGTAAAGGACATCGCGGCCGTATTTTTCCTCGACATAGCGGCGGACCTGTTCGGTGTAGTAAGGAATTTCTTCAATATACCAGTTGCGGCGCGGCTTAATCTCCACGGCGGTATTGATGGCCTCGGTGGCCTGGATGTTGGAAATATAGCCTTCATCCACCATCCGGTTTAACACATAGATTTGCCGCTGTTTGGCCCGTTCCGGATGCTTGAACGGGGAGTATTTGCTGGGCGCCTGCGGCAACCCCGCCAGGATGGCACATTCGGCCAGGTTCAGCTCCTTAACGGATTTGCCGAAATAATTTTCCGCAGCCGCCTCCACACCGTAGGCACCATGTCCCAGGTAAATCTGGTTCAAATACAGATAAAGAATTTCTTCTTTGTTAAATGCCTTGTCGATCCGATAGGCCAGAATGGCTTCTTTTAATTTGCGGGTATAGCTTCTTTCAGGCGACAGCAAAAAGGATTTGGTCACCTGCTGGGTGATGGTACTGCCGCCCTGAACGATGGTACCGGCCTCCAGATTTTTGAAAAAGGCCCGGATAATACTGTAAAAATCAATGCCTTTGTGTTTATAGAATCTCGAATCCTCTGCCGCAATAAACGCATTGATCAAAGCCGGGGGCATTTCATCGAGGGGTTTGATAATCCGCCGCTCTTCAAAGAATTCGGCAATCTTGCGGCCGTCATCCGAGTAAACGGTGGTGATGATGGGGGGATGATATTCGGTTAAAGAGCTAATACGGGGCAGATCCGTGCTTATGTAAAAATAAACACCGACGCCGGCCAGTGCCCCCAGGATCGCAACAATAAATCCCAGCAGAAACGACCACAGCAACAGTTTTCGGAAAAAACGTCGCTTTTTAGGTCTTCGGTGTTGTTTTAAAATATCGGATTTGGTTTTTCGCTTTGCCATTATGCGGATATCCCCGGAAACAAATTACCTGCCGGGCTAACAATAAAAATTATTTGACATTCAGTCGTGTTGCGGTTAGCTATGGAAGTTTACAAATTCTAAAAGTATATTTTTACGTAAAATATACCTCAATACAAATTTTTAGTTTAACCCTTTTAGGGAACAATTTCAACATGTGATTTTATAAAAATGATAACACCCAACTTTGATAAAATGAGCGGTCTTATTCCGGTAATCGCGCAGGATTATAAGACCGGAGAAGTTCTGATGCTGGCGTTTATGAATCAGCAGGCCTGGGAGGCCACCCTAAATACCGGTAAAGCCACCTATTGGAGTCGCACCCGCCAGGAGCTGTGGGTCAAAGGCCAGACATCCGGCAATCAGCAAATTGTAAAAGAAATCCGCATCGATTGCGACGAAGACACGGTGCTGTTAAAAATTGAACAGCTTGGCGGTGCAACCTGTCATACCGGGCACCGCAGCTGCTTTCATAAAAAAGTAGAAAATGGGTCCGTACGAATAATCGGAACACCTGTATTTGACCCCAAGGAGGTATACGGCAAGTGAAAAATCCACTCAAACTGGGAATTCCCAAAGGTAGTTTGCAAAATGCCACGATTGAGCTGTTCAGGCGTTCGGGGTGGGATATAAACATAAATGGCAGAAGCTATTTTCCTGAAATCAACGATGACGCTATTGAGTGCGCCATCTGCCGCGCCCAGGAGATGTCAAATTATGTCGAAAGCGGCGCCCTGGATGCCGGACTGACCGGCAAGGACTGGATCGCCGAAAACGAATCGGATATCCATGTGGTCAGCGATCTGGTTTATTCCAAAATAAGTTCCCGGCCGGCACGCTGGGTGCTGGCGGTGCCTTATGATTCAAAGATTAAAAAGATTGAAGATTGCGAAGGGAAAAAAATTGCCACTGAAATGACGAATTTTACCCGGCACTATTTTAAAGAACGCAAAATTAATGTCAGCGTTGAATTTTCATGGGGTGCGACGGAAGCCAAGGCGGTGTCCGGCCTGGCGGATGGGATTGTGGAAGTGACCGAAACCGAAGCCACGATCAAAGCCCATGGCCTGCGTGTGATCCATGAGCTCATGCAGACCAATACCCAGCTGATTGCCAACCACCAAGCATGGAAGAATGAAGCCAAACGAAAAAAAATAGAGCAAATTGCACTTTTGCTCAAAGGGGCCCTGCATGGTGAAAAAATGGTCGGCATCAAAATGAATGTGCCCGAAGAAAAGATGGATGATGTAATCGGCATGCTTCCGAGCCTGAATGCGCCCACCGTGGCACCGCTTTATAACACCAAATGGTTCTCGGTGGAAATTATGGTCCGTTCCGATGTGGTGCGCGATCTGATTCCCGAACTGCTGAAGCACGGGGCGGAGGGGATTATTGAGTATCCC
>CBDUUO010000218.1:0-5588 GCA_965370395.1 uncultured bacterium | reverse complement strand
AGAATATGGGTGGCGCTGCCCAGATAAAGTTCAGCGGCTTCTCCTTCGGTTTCCGAAAGCGTGGGGTGCGGGTGGATACTGAGCGCCATGTCCTCGGCCAGGGCCCCCATTTCAATGGCCAAAACACCTTCGGAAATCAAACCTTCCGTATCGCGGCCGGCAATCCCAACTCCCAGGATTCGACCGGTTTCCGGATCAACAATGATTTTGGTCAGACCTTCCGGTGCGCCCATGGTGGTGGCCCGGCCTGAAAATTTCCAGGGAAATCGCTGGACCTTGATCGCAATATTTTCATTGCGGGCCTGTTCTTCGGTTAGGCCGCACCAGGCGATCTGGGGATCGGTATAAACCACGGCCGGTATGGCGCGAACATCAAATGCGGAGGGTTCACCGGCAATGACCTCGGCCGCCACCTTGCCTTCGCGGGTGGCTTTGTGAGCCAGCATCAGGCCTCCGGCCACGTCACCAACCGCAAATATTCGCTCATCGGCAGTGCGCTGCTGATCATCCACCTTTATAAATCCCTTTTCATCAAGTTCCACTTCGGTATTTTCAAGTCCGATGTCCTGGGAACTGGCCTTGCGACCGATCGCCACCAGCACCCGATCAAAATGCTGCTCCGGTTTTTCAACGTCGCCTTCCAAAATAACCTCAACTCCGCTTTCCGCTTCCTTCATGGAAACCACTTTAGTCTGAAGGCTAATGGTTTTAAAAAGCGTGTTTAACCTTTGATACAACGGCTTGACCAGATCCGCATCAACACCTGCCAGCAGCCGGTCTTCAAGTTCAACCAGACTGACCTGGCTGCCCAAAGCGGCATAAACCGTGCCCAGTTCGAGGCCGACGTAGCCGCCTCCGATAATGAGCAGAGTCTGCGGCACATCTGCCAGGGCTAAGGCACCGGTGGAGCTCATGACTCGGCCGCCGGATTTAAACTCGATCCCCGGAAATGCAATCGGGTGAGAGCCTGTCGCAATAATCGCATGACGAAATTTGACACGGCTGACTTCGGAGTCGTGTATTCGTGCCGTATTTGAGCTTTCAAATTGCGCCCGACCCTGCAATAATTGAACGTCGCGCCTGTTGCTCAAACTGACCAGCCCGTTGGCCATCGAATCAATGACGTTGTCTTTCCATTCGCGTAAGGCTTTAAGATCAATACGGGGTTTGCCAAACGCAATACCCATACTTTCTGCACGCGCGGCATCGTGAATCAGTTCGGATAGAAAAAGAAATGTCTTGGAGGGAATACACCCCTTATAAAGACACACGCCACCCGGTCGCTGGGCAGGATCCACCATGGTTACCTCCAGACCCAGATCGGCTGCCCGAAAAGCGGCCGCATAGCCACCCGGTCCGCTGCCGATGACCAGGACTTCGGTTTCTTGCTGTAGTTCGCCCATTACCATGATTTTTTCTCCAAAGATTTTCAATTCAAAAATGGCTATTTTTTGCCGGATCGAGGAAAGCAAGGAATTACCCCGAGGTCCTCGACCACAAGCTGGAAATTTAACGTTATAATTATTTTAGCGATCGTGTAGTTTATACCGTCATGCCTGCGTAGGCAGGCATCCAGCTTTTTCCGCAAAACATTTCTGGATTCCCGCCTTCGCGGGAATGACAAGCTTGGATTGAAGAAACTCCCCGACTCCCGAATTATTTAAATATTAGTTTGTGTTTAGAAATGAGGGATTTTTTCGTTGTGTAAGGCCGCACAAGGATTTTGGCCTTCGGCGTACTTGAAGTACGTTGAAGGCCAAAAATCCGCGGAGAACGCCGCACAACGGAAAAATAGCCATTTATAAACACAAACTAGATCATTGAGATGAGCAGCTCATCCGGATCTTCAAGGGAGTCGATAACCACCTTTAAAAATTTAATGGCGCCGGCACCATCCAGCACGCGGTGATCGATGCAAAGGACAATCGGCATCATCAGACGGGGAGCGATCGCATGTTCGCCGTTGCCCTTGTCGATCACAGTCGGTTGCAACCGCCCCTGGCCCATCCCCAGAATGGCTACCTCGGGAAAATTAATAATCGGCGTAAAATAACCGCCGCCCATGGCGCCGGCGTTGGTAATGGTAAAGGTGCCGCCCTGCAAATCATCCCGTGAAATCTTGCGAGACCGGGTCTTTTGAACAATATCGTGTAATTCAATGGCAAGCTCTTTTATGCTTTTGCGGTCGACATCACGAACAACCGGTACAATCAGGCCATTATCGGTGTTTACAGCAACGCCGATATGAAAATAATTTTTAATGACGATCTCGCCGGCCGCGACATCGAGGGTTGCGTTAAATTGCGGATAGGTTTTAAGTGCGGTGGCAACAGCTTTTAAAGCAAATATCGTCATCGTTAAGCGACCGCCCTCGGCCTCGATTTCAGCCTTGTGTTTCTGGCGAAATGTTTCCAGCTTGGTGATGTCCACCTGATCCTGGCTGGTGACATGCGGTATCTGAGACCAGGCAATCATCATTTGTTTGGCGGTTGCCCTGCGAATGGAACGAAAAGGCACCCGCTCAACCGGACCCCATTTGCTAAAATCAGGCAGTTTCGGTGAGGGAATGGTTACTGAAGCTGCCGCTGCCGTCGGGAGAACTTCCACGGCAGACGGCGCTTCAGCCATTTCTTTGTCCGTTTTGGCAAAGGCCTGAACATTATCAGCGGTGACCAGACCGCCGGGTCCGGTGGGTATTACCCGCTGAAGATCAACGCCTAATTCCCGTGCCAAACGGCGGGTAGCCGGTGAGGCCGGTACAGGTCCTGTTCTTCTCCCGGCTTCGGTCAAGGATACGACTTTTTCGGTTTCAACTGTTTCAGCCGGCATTTCTTCAGCTTTTTTCACATCAACACCTTCGGCTTCTTCGCCGTTGCTGAAAGTCATCATCACATCGCCGACCTTTACCGTGTCCCCCGGTTTGACTCGCACCTCAGCTACCGTGCCGCTAAACGGCGACGGAATTTCTACAGCGGCCTTATCGGTCTCGACTTCTAAAATAATGTCGCCTTCTTTTACTTCCTGTCCAACAGACACATGAACGGCAAGCACCTCTCCTTCGTGAACCCCTTCGCCTAAATCCGGCAACTTAAACGACCTGGACATATTTCCTCCAAGGAATGACAAATGTTTGCATGCGCCTAACCTTATATCTTATCTCAATTTTGTTGTGCCAATTGGCGTTCAGGATTCAGAGGACAGAGGTCAGACGACAGAAGACAGATGATAAAAACTGGAAAATGAAACACCTTATCTGACTTCTGTTTTCTGACCCCTGTCTTCTGTCCTCTGTTTTCTGACCTCTGTCCTCTGACTCTATGAGGTCGCCAGCACCTTTCTGGCTGCACGTAATATACGTTCGGTGCTGGGCAAATAGGCTTTCTCCCGGCTAAACAGTGGAATAACGATATCAAAACCGGTGACCCGCTCGATAGGGGCTTGAAGATAATAAAACGCTTTTTCCATCAACCGCGAGACGATTTCTGCACCGGGTCCGAAACTGCGCGGGGCTTCGTGGACCACCACCACCCGGCCGGTCTTTTTAGCCGACTGGACTAAAATCTCTTCATCCAGCGGTGAAATCGTCAGCAAATCGATCACCTCCGCCGCAATGCCGTCTTTGTTTTTTAGTTCAGCTGATGCCTCCAGCGTGGGCCGCATCATGGCCCCGTAAGAAATCAGGGTTAAATCCTTGCCTTCCTTAATGAGCTGCGGCTGGCCGATGGGCAGGGTTTCCTCTGCATCGGGCACTTCTTCCCGAAAGGCGCGGTACAGCGCTTTGGATTCATAAAAAATCACCGGATCCGGATCACGAATGGCACTGACCAGCAATGCCCGGGCATTACGGGGCCCGGAAGGAATAACCATTTTAAGCCCCGGGGTATGGGCCCAATAGGCTTCACGACTTTCCGAGTGATGCTCCAGCGCCCGGACACCGCCCCCGTAAGGTGTTCGTAAAACCAAGGGAACGTGGTATCTTCCCCGGGAGCGCCAGCGCATTCGCGCGGCGTGATTTTCGATCTGGTGAAAGTTTTGATAACTAAAACCGGAAAATTGAATCTCACAGACCGGCTTGAGCCCATAGACCGCCATGCCGATGGACATACCGACAATCGCTGATTCTGCCAACGGCGTATCCAGCACCCGTTGATCGCCGAATTGATTGATAAGATCATCGGTTACCCTGAACACACCGCCGTCAAGCCCGACATCTTCTCCCAAAACAACAACACGGTCGTCTTTTTCCATTTCCTGCTGCAAGGCCAGATTGAGGGCCCGGACCATCGTCATTTTAGCCATGCTTGCCCTCCTCATCGATCTTGGATAGCTCGCGAGCTAAATCTGCTTTTTGTTCCTTTAAATAGGGGGGAATATCGGCGTAAGCATGATCAAACATTTCTATTGGATCGCCGAGTGCTTCCATCTGTTTTTCAGCCCTGTCTACGGCGGCCTGAATCTCGTCTAAAACTTCAGATTCAACCTGGTTGCGTTTCTCTTCGGAAAGCAATCCCTTATCCATAAGATATTTCTCAAACCTTATCAGCGGATCGCGCTTGCTCCATTTTTCGACTTCTTCATCGGTGCGATAACGTTTGGGGTCGTCCGCGGTGGTATGCATCATCAAGCGGTAGGTGACGCACTCGATCAAGGTGGGTCCGCCTCCGCTTCGCGCTCTTTCGACGGCCTCCTGTGCAGCGGCATATACTGCCAGAATATCATTACCATCCACCTGAATACCCGGCATCCCATAGGCAAGGGCCTTTTGGGCCAGGGTTTTTGAGCGGGTCTGTTTGGAAATCGGCAGCGAGATGGCCCAGTGATTATTCTGGCACACAAAAACCACCGGAACCTGGAAAACCGCAGCAAAATTTAATCCTTCATGGAAATCTCCCTGGGAGGTTGCACCATCTCCGAAAAACGTCATGGCCACGTCATCTTGCTGGCGGTACTTCGCGGCCCACCCCAGCCCGACCGCGTGAATAATTTGAGAGCCCACGGGAACCGATATGGGCATATCATTGCGGTCCTCGGGAATATCGATTCCCTCGTTATACCCGTTGTTGTAAATGATAATACTTTCAAGGGATCTACCGCGCCATAGCTCGGCCGCTGTTTCGCGGAAGGCCGGGACCATCCAGTCACTCGAGCGCAGATGGGCAATGGTGCCGAGCTGTGCGGCTTCCTGACCTTTTATGGGCGGAAAAGTGCCGATGCGGCCCTGCCTTTGAAGATTCAGCATGCGTTCATCAAACTTGCGCCCCAATAGCATCGTCCGATGCAGTTGAAGAAGAACATCTTCGGAGATGTCCGGCTCGAGCTTTTTGTCCAGCTGTCCCTTTTCATCCAAAATGGAAAGGTATTCTACTTTTTCGGAAATGGTTATCTTTTTGCGCGGCATCGCATGACTCCTTCTTCTCTTTACTTTCGCCTGCTCAAATGCACAAGCTAATTATGGTGTGGATTTTAGCATAGTCAAGCGCTTGTAACGATAATTAGTTTAGGGGTCGGGGAGTTTTTTATTCAGAGCTTGTCATGCCCGCGCAGGCGGGAATCCAGAAATGTTCTGCTGAAAAAACTGGATGCCCGCC
>CBDUUO010000217.1:0-5599 GCA_965370395.1 uncultured bacterium | reverse complement strand
TGGCGTCCCCAACCGGATTTGAACCGGTGTTGCCGGCGTGAAAGGCCGGTGTCCTGGGCCAGGCTAGACGATGGGGACGCATCTTAAAAAACGCAAAGCGCAAAGAGCATAGCGCTTAACGCAATTATTTAACCACAACATGGTTGTTAGGTGCGCTGTGCGCTTAGCGCTATGCGCTCTGCTTTATATATGGTGGGCCGTGCTGGGCTCGAACCAGCGACTCTCTGC
This sequence comes from uncultured bacterium, assembly GCA_965370395.1. Classification (GTDB taxonomy): domain Bacteria; phylum Desulfobacterota; class Desulfobacteria; order Desulfobacterales; family JAHEIW01; genus JAHEIW01. The sequence continues at coordinate 5,371 of CBDUUO010000217.1, read as the reverse complement.
TTAAAAGGCAGATACTCTACCGACTGAGTTAACGGCCCGTTAAAACCATCATATCTAACCATCTCGTCTATACTTGTCAACAAAAAAGTAAAACGGTTGGCCGGTTCGCCAGTTGAGTCCGCAGGCGGATTAAAAGCGTGGAGGCCATCGAATTTTGATATTTAACGGGCGAACGGGCTAACAGGTATCGTGCTCAACCTATAAATTCGAGCATTTTAAGGAAGCCCACAACGAAGCTATTGGAGTAATAAACCGAGCACGAGGACGACGACGAGTACGATTCGGAGAGAAACGTTGCATGACCTCGTACTCGTCCTCGTGCTCCTCCTCGTCCTCGATATTGGCATATTTAAGATAGGCCCTATTTTCTCCAGAATTCGGGTACCACCAGTATAATCACCGTGAAAATTTCTAGCCGCCCTAAAAGCATACACCAGATGAGCAGCCATTTACCCAGATAAGGGATCTGGGCATAGTTTTCCACCGGACCCACCAGGCCGAAGCCGGGGCCGATGTTGCCGATGCTGGCGGCGATAGCGGCAAATGAAGTTCTAAAATCCACACCCAGTCCCGCTAATGCGACAGTGCTCAACGCGAATAATCCCATGTACAATGCCAGGAACCCGACCACGCTGCGCATGACATCATCCGGTACCGCTTTGCCGCCGATTTTTATCGGGGAAACGGCCCGGGGGTGAATCAGGCGAAACAGTTCCCGATAACAAAATTTAAAGCACAGCATGATGCGCAGGCACTTCATGCCGCCGCCGGTAGACCCGGCTGATGCGCCGAAAAACATACACATGAGAAGGATCAGCTGGGACATGGCCGGCCATTTCTCATAGTCGGCGGTTACATAGCCGGTGGTGGTGATGATGGAAACCACCTGAAATGTCCCATAGCGCAGAGCGTTGCCAATGGTTGCATATACCGAGCCGTAAACGTCGAAGCTGACCACGACAGTCAGCAGCAAAACCGTGCCCAGAAAAAAGCGGCACTCAGAGTCCTGCCAGAAAACAAGCGGCTTTCCCTTTAACAATTGATAGTGCAAAGAAAAATTAATGCCGGCCATCAGCATAAAAAAAATAAAAACACCTTCAAAATAGACACTGTCATAATGGGCGATGGAAGCGTTTTTAGTGGAAAATCCGCCGGTGGGCATGGTGGTAAAGGTGTGGCATAATGCATCATATAAACTCATGCCCCCCAACAGAAGTAAAACGGTCTCCGCCAGCGAGACCAGGGCATAAACTTTCCAGAGAATCATGGCCGTATCCCGGATCCGGGGCTTGAGTTTATCCGGAACCGGGCTGGGTACTTCGGCTTTGTAAAGCTGCATACCGCCGACACCCAAAAATGGAAGAATGGCCACCGACAGCACAATGATCCCCATTCCGCCGAGCCACTGGATAAAGCTGCGCCAGAATAAAAGACCTTTTGAAACCGCTTCGATATTGGTTAAAATCGATGCACCCGTGGTGGTAAAGCCCGACACGGATTCAAAAGCCGCATCGACAAAGCTCTCAAATCCGCTTGCAAAATAAAACGGCAACGCCCCGTACAGGCCCACGGCGGTCCACCCGATCGCAACGATGGCCATGCCTTCCCGCTGGCTGATCACCTCGGCTTTTCCACTTTTGAAAATAAGGTGAAGGAATAGACCGCTAAAAACAGTTATCCCCATGGACGTTAACATAGGAGTAACGCTCTGGTCGCGGTAATACAGACCGACCAGCAGGGGAATAATCATTGTCAGTCCGAAGAAAAAGGTCAATATCCCGATGATATTAAGGATATAGCGCCAGCGCATCTAGAAATACTCCAGTTTTACCGCAAGTATTTTTTCAATTTTCGGAATCACTTCCCGCCTAGCAAATATAATTACCCGGTCATCCGGTTGGATTACACTGTCGCCCGTAGGAATGATAATTGTCTCTTTACGGATAATGCCTGCAACCATCGCCCCTTTTGGGAAAGATACCTTGTGAAGGGGTTTCGCCACGATTTCTGATGTTTCCAGAGCGACGGCTTCGATAACCTCGGCCTGCTCGCCTTTAATGGATATGGCGGAAAGGACCTTACCCCTGCGAATGTGCTGCAAGATGGTGTTTATCGCTGAATGCCTCGGGCTGACGACCTGTTCAATACCGATGGCATCCATTAACGGAAAATAACTGAATTTGCTGATGCGTGTAATCGATTTGCGGGCTCCCATTCGTTTGGCCAAAAGGGAGGCCAAAATATTGGTTTCCTCATCTTGGGTCAGCGTAATGACAATATCCATATCCTGAATATTCTCTTCGGCCAGCAAACTCTGATCCGAGCCATCTCCGCAAAGGACGATCGCTTTATTCAAACGTTCAGCCAGGTAGGTGCATCGATCCGGCTTCTTTTCGATAATTTTACAGTAAATCGAGTTATCCTCCAGCAGGCTGGCCAGTCTGAAACCGATGCGTCCGCCGCCGATAATTAAGGCCCGCTTCACCGGCTGGTCATATTTATTAAACAGCGAAAGGGTCTCCAGCAATTTGTCTTCTTCACTGATGAAATAAACGAGATCCCCGGACTTGAGACGGTCGTTTCCCCTGGGGATGATGAGCTCATCTTCGCGAACCACCGCAGCAATCAGCGGCCGGGCTTCGCCGGCAATGGCCGGCAGATCCGAAAGCCGCGCACCGGCCAGGCGTGAGTCATCTTCCAAATTGACCCCGACAAATTTAAGGAGGCCATCGGCAAATTCAGCGATATCCACAGCGCCGGGTACACTCATCATGCGATAGATGGTCTTTACGACTTCGATCTCGGGATTGATAATGGTGTCAATGTGCGGTGCCTGTTCACGAAAATTCGTATGATACTCATCATAATCGGCATCGCGAATTCGGGCCAGTTTCTTGGTTGAAGGCGAAATGATATTGGCCACCAGGCAGGCCACCAGATTGGTTTCGTCGCTGTTGGTTACTGCCAGAATGATTTCCGCGTTCTTTATACCCGCTTCTTCCAGGACCACAGGGCTGCTCCCCGAGCCGGTGACAACCTGAACATCGAGATTATCTGAAACCCGGCGAATCGCATCAGGGTCTTTGTCAAGGACCACCACATCCTTGTTTTCCAGCGCCAGGTGACTGGCAATGTGGAAGCCGACCTCCCCTGCTCCGACAATAATAATTTTCAAAAAATACCCCCCGTCGATAAGGTTCGTAAAAAAATCAGGCTTTGATCTCAGACCCCAAAGGGGTGCAATTAGCCAATGGAAGAATGGAATAGTGGAAAAATGGAATAATGGGTATGAAAAGCGGATGGTGTCCTGGTTTTAATCTCCGATGAAGGCCATCTGGATAAAAGTAGATCTTATTCCGCCAAACCCAATATTCCAACATTCCATTATTCCAGTACCCCATAGCATTTGGTTACGGCAAAACCGTTGATCTCTAACCTGAACCACAGGACCAGGTTTTCAATGTTAGAATAAAATTACGGCATAGGCCTTACTATAGAGATCTCCGCGTGTCAATTAGATGCTCAAGATCCAACCGCAAATGAGGATGAAGATTAAAAGTGCAATCCAGTCTATTCGAGTCGCGGACAAGGCCGGGTCGGTGCGATTTTCAGAATAGCATCTGGCCTCCATGGCAACAATCAACTTATCAGCCTGCTCAAAGAGTCTGCGGATAAGCGGTATGCCAAGTCGGATAAGTCGATATAATGGATTTTTTCTGTTTTCCACACAGCGGGCCCGCTGGGCTTCAGCGGTTTCTTTGGCCTGGTTGAGAATAACGGGAACAAATCGCGCAATCAAACCCATCATGATTGCAATTCGTTTCCCCGGGATAAAGGCAGCGCGCTTCAGAAACCATTCAACAGCCGCTTTAATCTCTGAAGATGGCGTTGTAAATACAAAAAGAAATCCCGATAATGCGATGATAACCAGCCGCCAGCAAATGAGCACGCCGGACATCAGCCCCGGCCGGGTAATCGCAATAGATTTGATTTCGATTAACGCAGTCCCGGGTGTGGTGAGCATTCGTGCTCCCAGAATCAGCAAAAGGAAAATTAGAAAAAACCGAAGCTCCTTGAAACCGGATTTGAGCGGCAAACGAGAATGAATGATCAACGCTGTCACCAGACCGGTGAGAATGCCGAGTCCCTGGAAACCGCCACCCAGACTGATCAGGCTGATGAGAATCAAAAAAATGAGTTTAAACCGAACATCCAGCTTATGAAGCAGTGAAGTGCCGGGTTGGAAGCTAAAGGTTGTCAGTTCAGCCATGAACGAACCTCCATACCCAGATGAGATGCGCAGGGTGCCCTCACCCCGAAGGTTTCAATATCGCTGACAATTTCATCGGGCACACCATCCCGTACGATTTTTCCTTTCTGCATAATGATTAAACGATCGGCATGGGCGAGCACTTTTTCCAGATCGTGGGTAATCACTAAAATCGTATGTCCGGCCTGATGCAGGGATAGAATTTGTTTGAGTACCTGTTTGACTCCCGGATAATCCAGACTGGCAAACGGTTCATCAAAAGCGATCACCTTGGGTTCCATTGCCAGGATACCGGCAATGGCCAGTCTGCGCTTTTCTCCGCCGGATAGTAAATGCGGTCGCTGTTCGGCAAAATCTTTCAGACCGACGGCATCCAGCGCAAGCACCACGCGTTCACAGATTTGATTGTGATCGAGCCGCAGATTTTCAGGTCCAAAAGCCACATCCTCGTAAACCGTCTCACCGACGATTTGGCTGTCGGCGTCTTGAAACATCATTCCCACCAGACGTCTGGCCCGCAGCAGATCTTTTTTAACCGAAACACCGGCCACTTTAACGCATCCATCAGTTGGCAGAAGCAGGCCGTTTAAATGTCGAATAAGAGTTGTTTTGCCGGAGCCATTGGGCCCGGCAACAACCACAAAAGCACCTGCTCTAATCTTCAGGTTAATACGGTCAAGCCCCAGGCGGCCGTCAGAAAAACGGTGTCTGAGATTTTCGATTTCGATGATGTACATCTTAAAGTTCCGTGTTCCGTGTTGCGGGCTCCGTGTTGCGGGTTGCGTGTTGCGGGTTGCGAGTTTAGCCGACCCCCGTGGGGATTATGCCCGTTCAAAAAGGGATTATGTCTGATTTTATTTAACTGGCAAACAGAACAAGGCAGCAACAGGTTCAACCACTGTGTGTTAGATAACGAGAACGAGGACGACGACGAGTACGACGAGGAACGTTGCATAACGTCGTACTCGTGCTCCTCCTCGTCCTCGATAACAGCATTTTTGAGATAGTTTCATGTATCCCGGGACTCGTAACCCGAAACGCGAACGACCGGCCGCAGAGATTTGGCGATGGCGGCCGCGGCAGCTATTTTTAGAGCATCCC
>CBDUUO010000216.1:0-5601 GCA_965370395.1 uncultured bacterium | reverse complement strand
TTTGTTTTTTTGAGATAGCTTCAAGTTATGCCGACTGATCTATATTCCGATGAACAATTTCGATTTGGTTTCTGGTTTTTCGAATGTGATCAAAGATGGTGCGCGCGATGGTTACGGATCGGTGCCGACCGCCGGTGCAACCGATGCCAACCGTTAAATATGCTTTGCCTTCTTTTTCATACATAGGGATCAAATAGTCAAGCAGATCCAGATATTTATTCAGAAAAGTTTGGGTGTCTTTATGGCTTAAGATGAAATCCTTAATTTTAGCGTCCTCGCCATCCAGGTGTTTTAATTCTAAAACGAAATAGGGATTGACCAGAAAGCGTACATCGATGATCAGATCGGCGTCGAGCGGCACACCGTATTTAAAACCGAAAGAGACAATTTGAATCCGCATCGAGACCATTTTTCTGCTTTTGCGGGCAACCTCTAAAATTTTGGACTTGAGTTCATGAACATTGTAATTGGACGTATCGATGATTTTATCGGAAACCGCACGCAGATCTTCCAGCTGTTGTCTTTCGGCCCGGATACCCTCTAAAAGGCTTTTACCCTGTGAAAGTGGATGTTGCCTTCGAGTGGTGCTGTAACGCTGGACCAGAATATCTTCTTTGGCTTCGAGAAAAAGGATTTCAAACTGGTACCCTTTTTTTTTGAGAGATTCAAAAATCCGGCTGTATTTGGAAAGGAATCTCTTTTCCCGCAAGTCCATTACCAGAGCAATCCCGGCGATTTCTGTGTTACTTTCGATTGGCAATTGGAGAAATTTGGGAAGGAGGGCGACCGGCATATTATCAACGCAATAAAAGCCAGCATCCTCGAATGCTGCCATGGCCGTGCTTTTTCCGGAGCCCGATAGGCCGGTAATAATGATGATGGTTAGATGTTTCACTTTAAATTATCGATGCGGCTTAGAATTCTTCATCCTCCTCTTTGATAGTATCGAATATTTCTTGACGATCGGCCGCATTCAGCAGACGTTCCTTGAAGTGGTCATTTTTTAGAATTCTTGAGATTCGGGCTAAAAGTTTCAAATGAAGACCGGTTGAATTCTCAGGTGTTATCAGGACAAAAAAGATATGGGTGGGTTGCCCGTCAATCGACTCAAAATCGATGCCCTTACGGCTCAGGCCAAAACCCAGAAAGAGCGTTTCGAGGTCCTTAATTTTGCCATGCGGAATTCCAATCCCCCCGCCGATACCGGTACTGCCCAGCCGTTCTCTTTCCATCAGCACCCGTGCCAGATCCTCCTGACTCAGACCGGTGATGCCGGCCAGGGGAACCACCAGTTCCTCAAGAATACCTTTTTTATTCTGCGATTTTAAATCATCTAAAATCGCTTCTTTTCGCATGACTTCAAGAATCTTCATGTAAAACTCGTAAAATAAAATCGGGTAGCGAGTTATAAAACCTTCAGACGATGGCGTCAATAAAAAACCCACTGCCCGCGATATGTTTAGCTGCTCGGTTGTATCAACCCATAATGGCCGTCCCTACGTCGATACAAAACATTGACCTGATCCGAACGGGCATTGGTGAATACCAGAAAATTATCATTTAACAGGTCCATCTGTAAAACAGCTTCTTCAACATGCATTGGTTTATATTCGATATTTTTTATTTTAATTTGCCGTTCCAGCTCCTCTTCAGGCAAGTTGATTTCTTCTGCCAGCATACCCTTGTTCCGGGCTTTGGCACCGCTGCGGCGCTCCCTGATTTTTTCTTTGCTCTTTTTTATTTGTTTTTCAAGTTTATCAAGAACCATATCGATCGCCGAGTACATATCGATGGTTTCTTCTTTGCCGTTTATTGTCAGACGGTCTCCGATAATATTGATTTCAGCCATATGGCGGAATTTCTCAACTGACAAAACGACATTGGCCTCTGCGGGATTATCCAGTAGACGATCAAATCGATCGAGTTTATCCTGAACATATGATTTTAAGGTATCGGAAGAATTGAGGTTCTTAAACCTTACCGATGTCTGCATACTTAACCCCCCCCTAAATTTGTTTGCGTTTGTTTGATGGTAATATTTTCAGCAGTTCACGATATTTCGCAACCGTCCGACGTGCGATGTGAATGTGATGGTCTTGTTTTAAAAGCTGTGAAATTTTATCATCACTGTAAGGCTTCTTCGGATTTTCATTTAAAATAATCTGTCTGATTTTTTCCTGAACGCTGGCGGATGCAATATTTCCACCGTAGGCCCGCTTAATTGAACTGTTAAAAAAGTATTTGAGTTCATAGATACCCTGCGGAGTGTAAGCGTATTTATTGGTCGTGACGCGGCTAATCGTGGATTCATGCATCCCGATATCCTGAGCAACATCCCGCAGCACCATCGGTTTCAAATGGGCAATTCCCTGTTCGAAAAATTCCCTTTGAAATCCCAAAATGCTCTCCATGACTTTATAAATAGTCTTTTGACGTTGATGGATACTTTTAATCAGCCAGGCGGCCGACCGGATTTTGTCCTGGATGTAATCTGCGGCCTCCCCGGAAATTTTTTTGCCCTGGCTGATGGTTCTTTTATAAAAGGAATTGACGCGAAGTTTGGGCATTCCGTCATCATTGAGCATGATCACAAAGTCGTCTTCCAATTTGTAGACGTAAATGTCCGGATTAATATATTGCGGTGTTTCGTCGCTAAATTGCCGGCCGGGTTTGGGTTCGAAAGACTTGATGACATTGACCGCCGATACCACCTCGTCCATGTTTGTTTTTAATGCTTTGCAGACCCCTTTATAATTCTTCTTTTCGAGGTCGTGCAGGTGGTTGCTGATGATGTCGGTGACAATTGTATTTTCGAATCCAAGATGGTTGGCCTGAATCAGCAGGCACTCTTTTAGATCTCTGGCACATACGCCGACAGGGTCAAAGGATTGCATTTTGGCAAGAAGGTCTTCAACCGCCTCGACAGAGCTGCTGGACATCATGGCAATTTCTTCAACGGTACCATCTAAAAAACCGTCTTTGTTGAGGTTGCCGACGATGAGACTGGCGATGGGCTCTTCCTGTATAGATGGCTTGGTCATCAAAAACTGCCATAACAGATGATCGCGTAAGGACTTTTTAGGGGCGATAAAGGCCTCAAAGCGCGGCGCATCTCTATCTTCGGATTCATAGCTGACCCTGCCGGGTGTATTGTATTCACCCAGATAATTGCTCCAGTCAATGTCGTCATGAATTTTTTCTTCGATCTTGACTTCTTTTGTCTGGGGGTTGTCTTCAGGTGGGTTTTCAGACTGTTCCGCCAAATTTTCATCGGCGGCAGTGTCCTGAACTTCCTCTAATGCCGGATTTTCCTCAAGCTCCTGGCGAATGGTGTCCAGCAGTTCTAACCGGGACAGCTGCAGCAGTTTTATGGCCATTTGCAGCTGGGGGGTCATGATGAGCTGCTGCGTTAATTTGAGTTGTTGTCTTAGTTCAAGTGCCATCTTATAATTTGAACTCGTCTCCTAAATATGCGCGGCATGCTGCTTCACTGTTGGCAATCTTTTGCGGAGATCCGGATTCGATTACCTGTCCGTCGCACAATATGTAGGCCCTATCGCAGACACCCAATGTGTCTCTGACGTTATGATCCGAAATCAGGATTCCGATACCGCGTCGTTTTAGATGCTTGATTATATTTTTAATATCGTTGACCGCCAAGGGGTCAACTCCGGCAAACGGTTCGTCCAGGAGAATAAATGAAGGATTTGTGGCAAGTGATCGTGTAATTTCAAGCCGCCTTTTTTCTCCACCTGACAGCAAGCTGGCTCTCTGTTCGGAGAGATGTTTAATGCCGAGCTCTTCAAGAAGCATGTCAGCCCGTTCTCCCCGATTTGAATCCGAGATCGGTAGAATTTCAAGAATCGCCATTATGTTTTGCTTTACAGACAGCTTTCGGAAGATAGATGTGTCTTGGGGAAGATATCCGACACCTTTGCGTGATCGGATGTGCATAGGATAATCAGTTATATCTTCATCGTCAAGCAGTACATTTCCACCATCGGGCTTCACCATTCCTACCGTCATATAGAAGGTTGTGGTCTTGCCCGCACCGTTGGGCCCCAGCAATCCCACAACATCGCCGTTTTTTACATCCAGGCTGACAGAATTTACAACCTGCCGCCCGCCATATTTTTTAATAAGGTTTTGAAGATACAGTGTTGTCATTTGTTTCGGTTTAATGTACCCGAGTAACTTCTTGCTAAATTGAGCGTTTTAAATTTTTTAAAGGGGTCATTTTGTCTTATATTCAATGAATTCTATCGACTCGGCTAACCTATTTTAGATGAGATGCTCGCAAAATGCAACCATTTCAGAGGGTCCAGATAGGGTCGATCCGGCTATCGATCCCTTCATTTATCTTTTGCAGATGGTCGCAATATGGCCTTGACCCGATTTCCCCCGCTGCTTTCTACGGTTAATTTTCCTGCGGAGCGATGCAGCGTAAATTTTGTCCCGGTAATGGAATGGCCTCCCCGGGTGATGCTGGATTGTTCACCCAGCAAAACAAGAACCTCTGATTTTATTGTATATTCAGCTCTGTCCGTTTCGGCGATGATATTGTCGGTTACGATTTTTACATGTCCGTTTGCGATGATTTTCTCGATGGATTCTGTTTTGTTGCCACGGTTCTTATTTTTTATAGCCGGGTCGTAAATAATTTTAAGGCGATCTGAGGTGAGTACGGCATCCGCCTGGGTGGCTTTGACGTTTCCGACAAATTCAATTTCTCCGGCATCCACTTCGGCAACGAGTTTATCGGCAGTAATCCGAATTCGGTTGTGTTCATTATTTTTGTCATTTGTATCAATGGTTTCAGGTGCCGCAGCGGCTGCATGTGCGCCGGCAAACACCGTCAACATGATGAGTGCCTGCAGGGCACTGATCAATAAGAGCCGTTTGCCGAATTTAGCGTGTAAAATTATTATCAAGCGTGGTTTCAACGCTTCCTTCCAGGGTGACTTTTTTGGTATTGAGATCAAATGATATCGTATCCGCTGCCAAACGCGCTGAGGGGCCTGAAATCGTTACCGGCGTTGTCGAATACAGCACGCGTTTATTGTGGGCGTAATTCAGTCTTTCGGTCAGCAGTGTATATTCTTTGTTTTTTAACACGACATTGCCGGATACTTCAATGTCATTTGAGTCGGTGTTCAATATGCCCTTATCGGCTGCAAGGATAATTTCACTTTTATCGTTGAGAAAAAAGGTGACCATCAGGTCTTTTAGGATCATTTGGCTGGTCTTATCAACATAATGGCCCGAACTGGCTTCAAGGCTCCATTCCTTTTTTCCTTTACGGGTAGCTGTTTGATGGATTTTACCGATCGAAAAGGTCGCATCCGGCTCAACCGACTCCGGGCTCGATTCGGAAACCTTTGAATCCTGCTGAAAACCGATGTAAATCCCGATAACGCCGCCGAGTGCAATGAGTATGGTCGCCAGCAGAAATATTTTTATTTTTTTAGGTTTTTTGTATTCAGTTGCCATGGATATGCTGTTTTCCAGTTAAAATACCGGATCCAATTCCATAACCCGGATAAGCCGGTTGGAGCGAAGCGGAAATCCCGGTTTATCGGGGAATTGACTATTGAAAATTGA
>CBDUUO010000215.1:0-5645 GCA_965370395.1 uncultured bacterium | reverse complement strand
ACCGATATACATGTATATCGCTCTATATTTCAGTATTAAATACGAAATAAAGATGCAAAGGTCAATAAATTGCATTCGCGGACCCTGATTGCACATTACATAAGCTAATCGAGCAATTTTTGGCTTGCCTAAGAGTGTAACTTATCGTACCTGAACCGAATCATGGAAGGTGTGCAAAAAAGTTGGGATTAGACCTTACAGTCAAATAACAGGAATTTGCTTTTTACGCATTTTGGTGTACCATTCAATACAAAATACAAGATAAACTAAATGGCTAATCAACGATGGAGGAATAAATGAAACTACTAGACGATGCAATTCAGCAAGGGCGAACCACACTTTCAGAGTACGAGTCCAAACAGGTCCTGGCGTCTTACCGCATACCGGTTACCCGTGAAGAATTGGTGGACAATGTAGAGGATCTTTTCAAGGCCGCCGCTAAAATCGGTTACCCTGTCGTTATTAAAGGATGCTCTGCGGATATCTCTCACAAAACCGAAAAAGGCTTGATCCGGGTGGATGTCAGAAACGATGAAGAAGCCTCATCAGCTTTTAAAAAGATTACAGCCGCCATGGATGGCGCCGACACGTCGGTACTGGTCCAGCAGATGGTCAAAGGACAGCGCGAGCTGGTGGTGGGGCTGACCCGTGATCCCCAGTTCGGTCCTTGTGTGATGTTCGGGCTGGGGGGAGTATTTACCGAGGTGCTGAAAGATACCGCATTTCGCGTCGCCCCCCTGGAAAAGCGGGACGCTCTGGAAATGATGCAGGAAATCAAGGCCCATGAGATCCTGGAAGCCGTGCGTGGTATGGCGCCGGCAGATAAGGATATGCTGGCCGAAATTCTGATCACCGTCGGACAGATCGGAATTGAGAATGAGGTGATCAAGGATATTGACATCAACCCGGTAATTATTTCCGACGGCAAACCGGTGGCGGTGGATGCGTTGGTGGTATTGGAAGGAAACTGAAAATGGAGAACACAAATCATTTTTTAGAACGGTTTTTCAGCCCGAATTCGGTCGCCATTGTCGGTGCCACCGGCAATCCGTTAAAAATGAATTTTCGCCTACTGGAAAACCTTGTCGCGTTAAAGTACGGCGGCAAAATTTATCCTGTAAACCCCCATACAAAAGAGATCCTGGGGCTAAAAGCCTTTGCGCGCTTGCAGGATATCCCCGATAAGGTAGACCTGGTTGTCAGTGCTGTACCGGCCAAAAAAACCATGGATATTCTAAGGCAGAGCAATGACATCGGGGTGAAGCATCTGGTCATCATCAGCGGTGGGTTTTCAGAAAGTGATGATGCCGGCAAACAACTTCACCTGGATATGGCTGACTTCACGAAAGTCAACAACATTAGAATCTTAGGCCCCAACACCCTCAGCCCCGTTAACACTGTCAACAATTTTGCGATCAGCTTTAACCCGATCAATAAGCTCAATCGGGGCGGTCTATCATTTGCCTTCCAATCGGGATTTTACGAACCCATGATCAATTGGTTGTTTTCGCACCTGGGCATTAACAAGATGCTGGATATGGGCAACAAACTCGATATCAACGAAGTGGATGCCTTAGAATACTTTGTCCGGGACAGCCAAACCAGGGTCATTGCGATGCATATCGAAAGCCTGAAAGGCGATGGCCGCAGATTTTATAGTCTTCTCAAGTCCGTATCCAGGATAAAACCGGTCATCATTTTGAAAACAGGACGAACTCCCAGCGGGTCTAAAGCCGCCGCCTCCCATACCGGATCGCTGGCAGGAGAAAATGATGTGATCTTTGACGGCATGCTCAGACAGGCAGGCGCCGTTCGTGCCCGGAATCTCGAGGAGTTTTTTGATTTTGCCAAGGCCTTCCAGTTTCTTGAAGCGCCGCGGGGAAATCGTATGGCTATCATAACCCTGTCCGGAGGCGAAGGTGTTATGGCCACAGATGCAGGTGACATTCATGGTCTGAAATTAGCCCGACTGAGCGATCATACTTACGGGAAGCTAAAAAAGATCTTTCCCCCGTGGGAAATTCCGCCCAATCCCTTTGATGCCGGAATCTGCATGCAATTTCACCTGGCCGACATGATGACTTTTTTTGAAACCCTGCTGGCGATTCCGGCCGACGAAAATGTGGATTGCGCCATTATGCAAATGATTCCGTGGACATTTAATACTGATTCGAAAAATACTGACTCTTCGGAAGAAATCACGGAATCCATGCAAAAACTGTATGTCCAGTGGCTTTTGGGTATTAATAATAGCGGCAAGCCATTTGCGCTCTGGTGTTCGGCCTCGGGTTTGCCGGAATTTGAAATCATCAAGAGAATCGAAACTCATCGGATACCGGTATTTCCATCATCTGAGAGAGCCATCAAGGCGTTGGCGACGATGAATCAGTACAGATCACGGAGCTCATTCCAGAATGCTGCAGTCGGAAAAACCGCAGTCGGCACCTAATAGAGGTGTAATTTTAAAAAAGAGGTTGAATTAAATTACTATCAGACAGGGTGGTTGAACTTGCCAGGATAGTTAAAGCCGGGCAGCAGACTCTTTACAAAGAAGGAGTTAAATAGATATGCACGTTGCAGTGTTTGCCGATATCGAAGGCAGCTTCGGCATTTGGCGTATGCGTCAATGTCACACGGGAACCGCCGAATGGCAATACGGAAGAGCATGTTTAACTGAAGACGTTAACTACGTGGTAAAAGGGGCTTTTGACGGAGGAGCAACCCAAGTAACCGTCATGGACACCCATGACACCGGTTTTAACTGTCTGGTCCCAAAGCTTGATAAAAGAGCCGCATACATCGGCGGACATTTTACGAAGCCGACTTTTTTCGGCAACGTTTCGGACTATGACTTGATTCTATATGTAGCAATCCATGCGGCATCGGGCACGCCGGACTCCTTTTTCCCCCATACTCATCTGGGGATTTTCTCAGAAGTCAGGATAAATGGAAGAATTGTTTGCGAAATGGACATATACGGCGCCTATCTGGGTGAATTCGGAGTACCGGTGGCGTTTGTCTCAGGCGAGGAGATTGCTGTCAAACAAGCTTTACAAGCGCTACCGTGGGCCAAATGGGTGGTGGTTGATAAACATAAGGACACGTATGTAGCGGGAAAAGAAAGTATAAAGTATCTCGAGAAAGGGAGAAACAATCAGCGTGAGATGGCAGCCGACGCCGTAAAGCATGCCTCAACCATGAAACCTTTGGTATTGTCCGGTCCGTTCAAATTCGAGGCAACTTTCCGCAACGAAAAGCTGACAAAAAAATACAATACCTGGGGATTCAAACGATCCGGAAAAACGGTCGAGTGGCAAACAGCCAATATGATAGAAGGGTTTAATGAATTAAACAAGCTTACTTTTTTCCCAAAGCGTTACTTTGCATTGCGCGGCGTGATGTTTTTTTTCTTTCGAAACTACTTTCGGATAAAGCATGGTTATTTCGCTCCGGCGCCAAATCCTGAAGGAGCTATTTTAGAGAGATACAAAGATGAATGAGATCCATATGTATAAAATAAATAGAAATCCTTACCTCGAGCTGTCCGCCGTCCAAGACTATGGAATCCGGGCATTCAACATTCAAGATTCGACATTCGTTATTCATCCTGCTATAAGCGGAATTGACAGAAAGAACAAAGAAGTCACCATTAAGGAGGTAGACGCCTAGCCTTCGAACTGGGGTTGGAGTCAAAGGCGAGTGCATATAAACCTGCAACGGTGCAGGGAGAAGGAAAGGGATATAAATACTATGGAAGCAGAAATAAAGAAAGCCACAGCGGCTAAGAGTATGGAGACCGCCAGGGAGGCCGGATATTTTGGCAAAAAACTGATGAAGAATGCCCATAAGGCTCATTTGGAAGGTCGTCCGGTGGGATGGTCCATGGTGACGTGGTATGAGGGTGAACTGATCTCCGAAGCCATGGGACTTGAACTGGTTTTTCCCGAAAATTATGGGGCCTTCTGTGGAGCCTCTCGTCAGGCGGAACCCTATCTGGAACGTAGCGACAGCGATGGATTTCCGACCACACTTTGCGGATACGCCCGCAACAGCCTCGGTTATACCAGTTTTATGGCCGAAAACGATATGGAGATTCCGTCGGATGCTCCCGCGGGCGGGATGCCTAAGCCGGTGGTGCTCATTGGTTCAGGGGCGGCTTGTGACGCGCGGTTTAAGTGGTTTCAGGGATTGAAACGCTATTTAGACGTGCCCCAGTGGACACTCGAACTCCCATTCCCGGGACTTATGGAATTTTTCTTGCCCGAAAATAAGGCAAAGAACATTCAATTTATGATAGCTCATTTGAAAAAGTTCGTATCTTTTCTCGAAGGTCTTTTAGGCAAGAAAATGGATTGGGACCGGCTGGAAGAAATCGTTGATATCGCCTTTAAGACCTTGGGCTTGGCCCATGAGGTCGACCTGTTGCGGCGAGCTGTCCCTTCTCCCATGGTTTCGCAGGATTTTTGGGCGATCATGCTGGCCCATTTTTACCTGCCCTATGACCCCGAAGCCTATGAATTTTGTCAACGAGTGTATAATGAAGTTAAAAGCAGGGTGGATAATCGAATAGGTGCGATTCCCAATGAAAAATATCGCATGATGTTTGCCGAACTTCCTCCCTGGCACAGCCTGGGCTTTTTCGATAAATTAGCAGAAAACTACGGCATTGCCATGGTTTATGAAAGCTTTAGCTATCATGCGCCTTTCCCGATTCCGGAGGAGGAACTGCAGGGGATTAACGATCCTTTGGAACGTATTGCCCGCCTAACCTATCAAAAATTCACTGATACGAACGAATTCGCGCAGGAACATGACATCGTAACGGGCACTTTTGTGGCTCCATATATTAAGGCGGCCCATGATTATCGAGTCGATGGAATATTTTGCCATCCGCTGATGTCATGTCGCTCAGCTTCCTATCCATTACTCCACCTTAAAGATCTGCTGGAAAACCGTCTCAAGGTTCCGGCGCTGTTCGTTAGCGGCGACATCGTTGATTTACGCCTATTTGATGAGGAAGAGGCGCTTTCCAAGGCCGAAGCGTTTGTGGAGACGATGGACCACTTTCGAGAGGAGCGTGAGAAGGCAGGTATGGCCTGGTAAGCCAACGTTTCAGGAAATTCTGCGACCTATTGTATCAAATTGTTATTAACGATTCAGCCTTCCAACATTCCATTATTTTTCCGCTGTAAGAGAGATGAGCGAAGCGAACTAAGTCCGATAGAGGAGGTTAGATATGGCAGAGACACTAAAAGAATTAGCCCGGGCGCAGGAGATCTATAATTACCGCAGCCGGCAGGCACGGGAGATTAAACAAGCGGGCCGGAAAGTGCTGGGGTATTTTTGTTGTTATCCGCCCCTGGAGATCATGAGCGCATTGGATTCTTCACCGGTGCGGATACTTGGCGATATTGTGCCTTCCTTGCTTTTTCTGTCAATCCCATTGGCACGGGAAGAATATCGAATGATAGATAATATCTGCAAAAGAAAGGAGGAGTTATGGTCGGAATATGTTCGTATGGCGGCTACATCCCGCGATACCGGTTAAAGCGGACAGCGGTTTATCAAGCGGTGGGCTGGATGAATCCGGGGAATATAGCCAATGCCACAGGTGAAAAAGCGGTTGCCAATTTCGATGAAGACAG
>CBDUUO010000214.1:0-5653 GCA_965370395.1 uncultured bacterium | reverse complement strand
CTAGTGACGAGTATCGATTTTCCCGATCGAAATGGACAGCTCTTCGCGATCTTCGATTTTGTCGACAGTTCCATCCCGAATCCAGACCACCTGATCGGAGACATTGAGCATCTTAAAATCATGGGTTGCCGATATTACCGTGACATTGCGTTCCTGGCTCAAGCGTTTGAGTAACGCAATTATTTCCTCGCCGGTGGTCAGGTCAAGGTTTCCCGTCGGTTCGTCGGCCAGGATAATGGCGGGGTCATTGGCCAGGGACCTGGCAATCGCCACCCGCTGCTGTTGCCCGCCGGAAAGCTCGAAAGGTTTATGGCTAAAGCGGTCACCCAGGCCGACCAGCTCCAGAAGGTGCAGTCCTTTTTCTACGGCAGCATCATTATTCATCCCGGCGAAAATCATCGGAAGCGTAATATTTTCAAGGGCCGTCATGACTTGAATAATGTTAAACGTTTGAAATATATAACCAATCTTGCGGCAGCGCAGCCAGGCCAGTTCATAGGCGTCCAGCTGGGCGATGTCAACCTCATCAATAAACACCTTACCCGAGCTGGGCTTATCCAGGCCGCCGATCATATTAAACAGCGTACTTTTTCCGGAGCCGGAGGGTCCCATAATGGAAATATAATTGCCGCGGGCAATCTGGAGGTTTATCCCCTGGAGCGCCTGGACCTCAACCTTGCCGAGTTGAAATGTCTTATAAACTTCGCTGACACGAACAATATTAGTCGATTCTGCCATAATAGACTCCGATAACGCTATGCGTTGTTTGAGGACCACCTCACGCATATGTCGGCGAGAGGCTTGAGGATCGCTCAGCGAATAAAGTTCGCTTCGATAGAGGCTTTTTTTTCTCTGCCTCCAACCTAAAGTTCCGAAGGAACGCTCCTCAAGACTCGAAGAGCCGGTCGCAAAACCCGCAAGGGTTGCTCCTTAGTTACTCCTCCGCCCGCATGGCCTCAACGGGCTGCATTCTGGCGGCCACAATTGCCGGATACAGGACGCCGATTAAACTCAAGAAACACCCCACCGCAATCGCAATACCCACCGAGCCGATCACAGCGCCCCATGAAACCGTTGTCATCGATACAAATCCGTAACGCAACAATGCACCCGTCAAAGCGAATACGGCGCCTGCCAGCGCCCCTGCCCCGGCTCCCGCCATCCCCTGCATGCCGAATTCGATAAGAAAAAGCCTCAGGATGAACCGATCCAGCGCACCTAAACATTTCATGGTGCCGATTTCGCGAAACCGCTCCGTTACCGCCATGAGCTGAGCATTTACGATCCCCACCACACAAACTAAAAGCGATAGAATAATAATCCAGCGCTGTTTGGGACTGGCCCCCACATCGGTGTCTTCGGGCCCGATGTCATATCCTGATCGAATGACGGCCTGACGCAAATGGCGCTCCCGGGTTGCCAGCAACCCATTGGCCACATCATTGCTGACACTAACAAAACTTAAAAAAGACACTGCCAGTACCAGGCTCATGGTCGTAATCAAAGAGCGAAAAAAACGGACTTTTATGCTTTTAAGGGAAATTTCAACCGATTTCGCAAACGGAAGGACGATCTGGCGGTTAACACTTGCAGGTTCTATTTGATTCGTCGGCGGGATTTGTTGATCAACCATGTTCGGGACCCTTTTATCCGGAAAGATCACTACAGATGATCGCCTGAAAATGTTTCAAATCAGTGAAACGCTGATGACCACATTTAACCCCTTGCCGACAAATTGGCAATGGTTAATTTTTCAATTTATTGTTCTATGGTGATAAATAATGGTTTGTAGCTGTACCACAAACAAATTTAATAGTAAATAGTAATGATTCCTAATAACCTTACAGTACTTCTACAATTGAATAAAAATATAGGGTATTCTCTGAAGCAATCTTGTTTACCTTAACAATGGAATAATGGAATTGTGGAACGATGGAATAGTGGGTTTTCAATGGATATAATCGATTTTAAACTTTATCGTCAAGTTGACTTTTGCGATTTATCCAATATTGCAGTATCCTCTCCGAGCCGCAGGCTCTATGGGCCGGAGGCCAAGACCCATTTTTCCAATATCCCAGCATTCCACCATTCCGATAGAACAGATTCTGGATGCGTCTATTTTTTACGAATCAGATAAATACCATCCCGCACACTCAACATCACCTTTTCAACGCGGTCTTCCGTTTTCACTTTCTCGTTAAAAGCGGCAATGGCAATGGCATTATCATTGGTCATTTTGCGCTTGAATATCTTATTTCGCCAGAACACATTATCAACAAAAATGAAACCGCCGGCATGCAAGATTCGCAGGGCTTCGTCAAAGTACCGGCCGTAGGAAGGCTTGTCTGCATCGATAAAAACAAAATCAACACTATTATCCGCAATTTCTTTCAGAGTTTGCATGGCCGGCTTCAATTCCAGCCGAATTTTCCTGCCATGCGGGCTTTTTTCAATGTAGCGCCAGGCGATTTCAGCATATTCTTTATGGGATTCGCAGGTGACCAGCAGGCCGTCATCCGGTAACGCTTCGGCTATCATTAAAGCCGAGAAACCGGTAAATGTTCCGATTTCAACGGCATTGCGGGTACCCGATACTTTGACCAGAAATTGCATCAACTTGCCTTCAACTTTTCCAATACTCCAGCGCGAGCGTTCGGTGATGGCTTCTGTTTCTTTTAAGAGATCCTGCAAAAGCGGAGAAACGTCATCGGTATGTTCAGCAATATAATTTTCGATAATAAGATCCAGGTTTTTTTCCACGCTAATTTCCCTGCTATTCAACTGAAAATGAAATTGTGAAAAATTCGGGCTCCCGACCCACTCGGCACCATCATTCAACCCGGCTGTCAATCCAGTTTTTAAGATAAGTAGCCGAATTTTCAGCGCCATCCAGATTAAGCGGCACGGTCTCGAGAGGCCGGGATTCAAGAAGCATTTTTTGAATATAACGGCTTAGAAGCGCGGGTTCAATATCTTTGTCTCGAAGTATTTTCATAGGTATAAAATTTTTTATTTTTTCGACCCGGATCGGCTGTTCCTGTTGCTTTGAATAAGGAAAAATCAGTGCGGGAACCCGTGCCGCCAACAGGTTCATACAGGTATTGTACCCGGCCAGGCTAACGGAAAGATCGGCGGCAGATAAATAGTCCAGAAACCGATTCGTAAAATACCGTATGCGAATACCGTCGACCGATTTGGCCGTCAGTTTTTTAAATTCTGCAGGATCTCGAAACGGACCGCTAAACATTTCTATTCTGATCTGATCCGAATTGGCCATTAAATGATACGCATCCAAAATACGGCTTAAAAGCCCATACCCGGATCGCCCGCCACCGGCGCTCACAACAATGAGTTTTTCTTCCGAACCAATACCCAGCTCGCGCCTCAATCGTCGGCCGGCGGCCGGGTCGGCTTTGGGGGAAACAAAGCCGGTATAAACCGTTGGAATCCGGATATCATCCATTCGGCTAAAGGTTTCATCAAGGGCGAGCAGTTGATCATCCGAATGAATCAGCAACAGATCAAAATAGGTATTGAGTAAGTTTAAAACCCGCGCTTCATAGGCCTGCGGATCCTTTTTCTCCACCAGGATATCACGCAAGCTGCACACCACCTTCATTTCACCAAATCGGCCCTGACGAATCCCATCCAGCAGGGGTTGAAGCTCAAAGCCAAATATGGCGCGT
Organism: uncultured bacterium; assembly: GCA_965370395.1. Taxonomy (GTDB): domain Bacteria; phylum Desulfobacterota; class Desulfobacteria; order Desulfobacterales; family JAHEIW01; genus JAHEIW01. The sequence continues at coordinate 1,967 of CBDUUO010000214.1, read as the reverse complement.
CCGAAGGGATAGAGTTCGATCACAAAAACGTCCGGTTGGTGCTGTTCAAATAAAGAAAATAAAATCTTTTTACGCTTGCGCTGAATATCATCAACCGTTTTGCCGGCGTCTTCCGGTATTAAGGTGGTAAATTGTTCATCCATATAAAGTCCGGGCAGACGCACAAGGGTAACATGATCGGGCAGCTTGATATCAACCTCGCGACCCCCGGCGACCAGAACAACGTCGTGTCCGGCAAGGGCCCGCACCAGTTCAATACTGCGAAACAGATGTCCCATCCCCCAGACGTATTGGCAATAGAAAATGATTTTCATCTTTTTCAATTCAACTATAAAACCTTTATATTTTGTCCGGTGCTAATCGAGCAAAGTGACTAAAGTGAACTAAAGTTCGAAGTGCCTAAAGTTAAGGTATCGCTTTGCTCTATCTTTTTTAATATAAATGATAGAATTCCTCAAATTTAGGCATTTTAGATCACTTTAGTCACTTTAGCTCACTTGCGTTTATTGGAAATTTTAGACAAAATTAAAAGTTACATCAGCGCCTATATCTCTTGGCAAACCAGTCCTCCAGCCAGCGGGCTGTCTTGGCGGCACCGTCTAAATCGATATCCAATTTCCCAGGATGCGGTTCAGATAAGGTTTGCGCCAGGATTTCGGCCAGACGATCCGGTTGCAGGTTTTCATCATTTAGTATTTTGAGCGTTCCCCGTTCAGCCAGTCGGTGGGCGCGTAGCCGCTGCTCACGATTGAGGCCAAACGGCCACACTAACGCCGGAACACCGCAAGCCAATATGTTCATGCTGGTATTGTATCCGCCCATGCTGATGGACAGATCCGCCGCTGCCAGATAGGCCAAAAAATCTGAAGAAAATTTTTCGACCCGGATCTTTTGGCTTGCCAGCGATTTTAAGTGCGTGAAATCTTGCTCGGCAATATAGGGCCCGGTGTAAACAAAAAGGGTTGCAGAAGAATCGCCGCTAAATTTTTGGAAAGCGCGTATAGCGGATTCCAGTAAGGGTTTGCCGACACTCCCCCCCCCGGCGCTGGCAACAATCATGAGGTCTTTATCCTTAATTTCCAGGCGGCTTCTGATCTGCTGACGGGCATTTAGCGGGGGCTTTTGGGCGATATAGCCGGTGTAGAATAAGGGAATGCGAATTTCGGCAAGACGGAAAAAAGTTTCTTCAAGTTTTATCAATTTCGAATCCGAATGCACCAGCACAGCATCAAAAAAACGATTCAACGTGTCAACCGCCCGGCCTTCATGTTTTTGCCGGTCTTCTTTTTCAACCAGAATATCTCTGACGCTGCAAACCACCCCGCAGGGCGAAGGCTTTTGGTTTCGGATGGCGGCAAGTAAGGGATCAAGTTCAAATCGAAATGCTTTGCGTCCAAAAGGATATAGTTCAACCACAAAGAGATCCGGTTTTTCTTTTTCGAAAAGAGCGAAAATATTTTTTTGCCGTTGTTCCTTGATTTGGTCCAGGGATATATGCGGATGCGAACTGAAAAGCCCTTTAAAACCGGTGTCCATCTGCAGTTCGGGCAGACGAAGAATCTTGACATGTTTCGGAATATTGGTTTCGATATGCGGTCCGCCGATGATCAGCAATACCTCATGACCCGTCAGGGCTTTACAAATTTCAAGGGATCTGAACAGATGCCCGACCCCCAGTACATGCTGACAGTAAAAAATAATTTTCAAAGTTTTCCCTCTTTTAAATTTGATGAACTCGTAAAAAGTCTGCCAAGCTGTCATTGCGACCTGCCCGCCATCGCAAGCCGCCACGTCCGCCATCGGCTGCGCCTCAGGCAATGCCGGGCGGGCTCAGGCGAGGCGGGCGGGGCGCAGCGAAGCAATCTCTATCAATCCAAGTCTCTGAAATCATGGGATTGCTTCGTCACTTCGTTCCTCGCAATGACCGGTGATAGGACTTTTTACGAAACTATCAAATTTGAAACGCT
>CBDUUO010000213.1:0-5667 GCA_965370395.1 uncultured bacterium | reverse complement strand
AAATCAACTTGGAATATCAAAGAGCGGGTTTTGGGATAAACTCCCCGACCCCTCAGTTATTTGTTATTGGTTATTAGTTTAATTTGGAAGCATCCCGCCACCGCTTGATACCGGGTAGCTCGCATTTTCGTGGGATCACACCACCTACCATACCTATTGCAAGACTCAAGATTGCTTCGTCGCTGCCGCTCCTCGCAATGACGCAAAGCAATGATGTCATTAAAAGATGTCATTGCGAACGAAGTGAAGCAATCTCATATTTCATACAATTTTAATCCAAAATCAAATCCCTAACCCGGACAAACCGGAAACAAAAATGATTAATCACGAAAACACGAAATTTTAAAAGCACGAAATTTTCTTTTCTTTCGTGTTTTCTTCCTTTCGTGCTTTCGTGATAAAAAAGTTTTTTCATAAAATGCAAAGAATTCACAACTAAGACTCTAAACTATGCGATCCATTTATCGCGTCTGATGGGTCCCGGATTGTCATGACGAAAAGAGCTGAACACCAGGCCTTCAACACCCGACAGCCTTAATAATTCTTTTTCTTTTGCTTCCGAGCGCTTATGCCATTGCCGGGCCACGTATAATGTTGCGCTTTCCCCATCAAAAACAGGTCCGTAAGTTTTGACGATATCCTCATCAAGCAAATTCATACCGCAGCCATTAATATAATTTTGAAGATAGCCATATCCGCGGTGCATGGGCCACAACGCATGCCACATGGACGGGCATTGTGATGAGTTTTGGTCAATAATGAGCTGGTCAATAATTCCTTCTTGCACCCATATCGGCCATTGCAGTGCTGTATTCCCCATCGGGGGGCCAAGAACCGATCCGCGCGCTATCCCAACCGCTAAACCTGTCTGCTCAGTGCTTAAGGCTTTACGCAGATCCTTTAAAAACCGCGTCAGGTATTCTCCTAAAAGATCGCGCCATAGCTGTAAATCAAAGTCTTCGGTTCGGATGTCGTTCCCGTATCGCTTTAGATAGTCCTGATGAATAGGATCATTAAACCCATATTCATCCGCATAGTCTGCCGGCCTGGATTGTGAGCGCAGGCAGACGAATAAACCATCGAAATCTCCCTCTCGCAATAGTCGAAGGTAACGGTGAATCAGATGTTTGCGAACTTCAGGATACCCTAAACATAGCACACCCCATTGGTGCTTTCGCAATGTTCGATCAACCATCGCATATCGGGGATTCGCTCTACTAAAATCACTTTGCCAACTCACATGCTGACAGTGCATCCGGTTATGATAGCTAACCTCCCTGATTTTTTTTGGAAGAAGGGGCCAGCCTTCATCAAACAGGGATACATATAAAAAAACCTGCATGCCACGTTTATGGGCGATTTCTGGCACGACTTTAAAATCATCCCAGTCGACTTTGGGTGTGGCGGCTCGATAAAAATGTTGGTACCCTTTACCCGCGTAATATTGCCCTTTAATCCGATCCCGTGTGCAGCGCCAGTGGATGATGCCGGCGTTTAACTCCTTTTTCCAGCGTTCCATCCGTTGGATTAACGTTTCGCTTGATCCTAACCTCCCATCTCCTTCACCGAAAATAAGATGATCACCCCATGAAACGCTGATGGTATTGCGTCGCTCAGACATATTTACTTCGCCAGCGCTTTTTCAAATATATCGCAAACCTCGCGAACAGCTCCATATCCACCTGGATTCCGAGTCTGATAACGGGCAATCGAGACCACATCCGGATGCGCATCGTTTACAACAATGGGCAACCCGACGTGGTTTAGGCACGGTTGATCATTAATATCGTTGCCGACAAAGGCGACTTCATCCAGCGAAATGTCGAATTCTTCGGCGACATTCTCCAGAATTTTGCGTTTATCCTCACAATTTTGGAAACATCGGATTTTCAATTTCTGCGCACGGGCAGACACAACCGGATTGGATTCGGTTGAGATAATAACCGTCTCGATGCCCAGCTTTTTTAGTTTCTGCAAGCCGATACCGTCGCTGCGATTACAGCGCACCGCCTCCGAGCCATCCTGCAGGACATATACCATATTGTCCGTGAACACGCCGTCAAAATCAAATGCAACCAGGCGAATCTTTCGAATGACTTCCTGCAAAACTGGATCTATTTCCCCGAGGTCATTTACTTTCATAAACCGTTTGCGATTGCCAAAGTATCTTAAATTATTCCGTCATCGGTTCTGACGGCTGATCACCTCAAGCCGTACAACCTTTCATGTTATTCTTGATTGGGCAAATGCTATGCAATGGCGGCTGGAGTGTCCACTTCCTGGGTGCCGTCCGTTAATAGATCCGGCACCAGAATAGCTTTTCCATCTTCCAGATGATAGGCCCGGTCGGCCACATCCAATATCGCCGCTTGATGGGAAATCGCCAAAATTGTTAGTTTCCCCTTAAGTTTTCGCAAAGTTTCACAGATAGCGGCCTCATTTTCCGGATCCAGAGCAGTTGTGGCTTCATCTAATATAAGCAACTTCGGCTGATGCACAAGCGCGCGCGCTATCGCGATTCTTTGCCTTTGCCCGCCGGAAAGTTTGTAACCATGTTCACCCACCATCGTATTGATACCATCCGCTAACGTCTGGACAAACTCCCAGGCTCCGGAGGCCCGTATCGCATATTCTGCGTCTTTAACCGATAGTTCCTTATCCCCCAGGGTGACATTTACGAATATGGTATCATGCAGCAACAACGTATCCTGCGGCACGTAGCCGATCATCTGCCGCCAATACCTTATATCAATTTCAGCCAGCGGAATATCATCGATCGATATTTCGCCTGCCTGAGGTCGCAGCAGCCCTGTTATCAGATCAGCAACCGTTGTTTTCCCTACCCCGGAGGGGCCGACAATAGTGGTAAAAGAACCTACCGGAAACTCAAGATTCGCATTTCTAAGTATCCAGCGCTCGTCCTCATAGCTAAAACTGACATGATCCAAACAAAGGGAATGCCTTAATGATATTTTTTGGTTACCCGTTAATACTTCTTTCATTTGGTTGGCGGCCTCAAGTTTAGCCGCCAGGGACCAATAGGCACTTTGTTGGGTTACCAATCCCCGATAGAGCGATTGGGTTTTTTGTACCCGTTTCATCACTTTTTGAAGCATGTACATCATTACCAGTACGCTGGCTATCGGTAACTTCCAGATCACCAGTACCCAGTAAAGGCCTGAAGCTAAAAAAGCAACGGTAACCGGTTCTTGAAAGGCAGACAGAGCAGTGCCGGCATAAATCTGTTTTTTTATCTCCTTCTTCAACCTCTCAATTTTCTTTTGCAAAACGGCATCGGCTAAATGTTCACGGGCCATGGTTTTAAGGGGTTTGATCATCATCATGCTTTCGGTCATAAAAGCCATCAGCGACTGCAATAATTTTGTTTGACGCAATCCCGCCTTTTTCGATTTTCGAATATAACGCCGAAACAGGATAATTATGGCGATACTGGCTGTTAATGCCACTAAAGTGGCCTTCCACGAAATCAGTAAAGCAATCGTTGTATAGACGATTGCGTGAAAACATGCTGTCAGTATTCTAATTCCAAGCAGATAGGCACTGGCTGCTCGGCCGGCCTCGGTTGCAATCGAGTTGGTCAGAGAACCGGCCGGTCGGGTGATAAAATATTCCCATCGTGTTTTAAACAAAGCACGGATTAGATCCAGGCGCAGATCGGTGGCCACCCGGGCCACGGTGTAGCCAACATGTTTATTGACAGCCAGCATTATGAAAGATTTGATGATCATCGAAGCAACGAATAAAATGAGAATCCCACCAATGGAGGGGGTGAGCCCAAAGGACCCAAAAATTTCGCTTACCATCTGCTCCAATTTTGAGGCAACACCGGATGCCTCCGCAGCGGCCATAGCGCCATTTCCACGAACGGCCATGGTGAGCAATGGCACCATTAACGAAAGCCCGAATCCTTCGATCAGACCGGCAAAAAGCAATGCACCCAGCGCAATTGCACTTTGTGTAGGATATAAGCGAAAAAAAGTGAGTAATAAACGCATTTAAATAAAAGCCTTACTGGTTCAGTAGATTCGTTCTTATTATTTTATACCTGATTATTTGGAATATATCACATCAAGCGGTCTGAACCGATTGAACCGCTTCCCGCCGGGTCGCAAATGCTCTGCCGATCTGTTCGATCTGCTCAGGGCTATGGCCGGCACTGACGCTGCAGCGTAGCAGGCATCCGCCGTCCGGGGTGGCCGGAGGTGTAACCAGATTAACATACACGCCCGATTCCAGAAGCCCCTTCCAAAGGGCAATGGCCTGGTCGATGTCTGGAACCCGCACCGCCACAACCGGGCTTGGCTCCGGGCCCAGTTGAAAACCCAGCGCCTGCAACTGCTGATACAATTTTTGCGCATTATCCCACAGTTTTTGGCGCAACTGGGGACGTGCATTTAAAACTTTCAAAGCCTGGCGGGTTGAGGCAATGATTGAAGGCGATGAAGAAGCGGTGAAGATGTAAGGTCGCGCCGCCAGGGGGATCATCTCCATGGCGGGATGATTGCTGACGCAAAATCCGCCGATGGCGCCCAGACTTTTGCTGAAAGTGCCGACAATAAAATCGACACTATCCTCTACACCGGCTTCCTCGGCCAGCCCGCGACCGTTGGAGCCGAGCACCCCCATCGAATGGGCTTCGTCAACCAGGAGATAGGCGCCATATTTCTCTTTTACCGCCGCAATATCCGCTAAGGGAGCACGATCCCCAAACATGCTGTAAATACCCTCTACAATAATTAGGGTGTTTGGTGCGCGGTCACCAAGTCGCTTAAGCCGCTTTTCAAGATCTCCCGGATTGTTGTGCCGAAATCGAATAATTTCAGCTCCGCTCAAACGGCAGCCATCGTAAATGCTGGCATGGCTGTCTGCATCAATGAGCAAAATGTCGCCGGGTCCCGTCAGTGCAGACAGCATCGCCAGGTTGGCGATGTACCCGGTGGAAAAGACCATGCCGTATTTGCATCCGAAAAAGTCGGCGAGTTCCTGCTCCAACTCTACATGACCAGAATAGGTGCCGTTGGCCATTCTGGACCCGGTCGTACCGGTGCCTTGCTCCTTAACGGCAGTTGAAGCGGCTTCGATACAATCCGGATCGAATGTGAGGCCCAGATAATTGTTCGTTCCGGCCAGGATCACACGGCGGCCGTTTATGACGGCCTCTGTGGGTGAGATAACTTTTTCCATGACTACATTGGATGTAATACCTCTATCCGCCAGTGTTTGTCGAGCCGCCGTTATTTGCTGAAGCTTATCAAAAAGACTCATTCGCCTATCCTTTGGTGTTTCGTATGTTGTTTTTCGTCCGGTCTATATGATGTTATATCGAATTGTTAGATTGCTAAACACTAAATACCAAATACAAAACACTTTTGTAAAAAAGTCGCTAGTCCCATTTCGGACTTTTTACGAGACCATCATTTTTTGAAGTTGCATCACAAAATCTTTAATGGTTTGAATATCCGGAAGGATGTTAAGCGGTATGGAAATATCGTAGCGATCTTCGACTCTTTCCAAAAGTTTCATGACCTTCAAGGAATCAAAGCCTAAATCAGCAACGAAATCCGATTCTTCCCGCAATTCTTTACCTTCCTCCACAAGCGGAACCAGCAGTTCACAAATCTGTTTCAAAAGCGTATCGTAATCCTG
>CBDUUO010000212.1:0-5719 GCA_965370395.1 uncultured bacterium | reverse complement strand
AATTTTTTGACCCTATTTTGGATATTGGACAAAAGGTTAGAGCGATGTGTAAAGGATTGATGGGAAAAAAGCTGGGAATGACCGGGCTGTTTTTGCCCGATGGTCAGTATGTGCCGGTCACCGTAATTGAGGCCGGTCCGTGTGTGGTTACCCAGATAAAAACTGCTGAAACGGACGGATATAACGCCCTTCAGCTGGGGTTTGGCAAGAAAAAAGAATCCCGCGTAAACAAACCGCTAAAAGGGCATTTTAGCAAAAGCGATTCCGGGGCTTTTGATTGTGTTAAAGAATTTGGGGTTGCCGACACGGACGAATACAGCTTGGGGCAGCAAATTACCCTTGAGATGTTTAAAGTCGGAGAACGGGTGGATGTGGTCGGAACAACGAAAGGACGTGGCTTTTCGGGTGTAATGAAACGCCACGGATTTCATGGTGGACGCAAAACGCATGGAAGCCACAGCCACCGCATACCCGGATCCGTCGGTTGCAGTGCGTCCCCGTCAAAAATCATTAAAGGAAAAAAGATGCCCGGTCGCTATGGCAATGACCGTCGAACCGTGCGGAATTTGGAAGTTGTTGATATCCGACCCGACGATAATATCATTTTGATCAAAGGCGCGGTACCGGGTTCGAAGTCTGCGCCGGTCACAATCAATAAGCTTAGATTTAATAAGGACGAGGCTTCATAAAATTTATTGTTAAAGTGCAGAATTGCGATTCAAAAATGATTGTGCCTCAATTCCTGCAAACGAGGAATGCTATGCCGGTTGTCGATGTTCAAAATACCAAAGGGAAAAAAGTTACAACGGTCGATCTGGCCGAAAACATCTTCAATGTTCCTGTAAAGCCCAGTGTGCTGCATGAGGTTGTCACCATGCAATTGGCCAATCGACGGGCAGCCACAGCTGCGGTGAAGCATCGCAGCGATGTGAGGGGCAGCGGGCGCAAATTGTTTCGCCAAAAGGGCACCGGAAGGGCCCGGCGCGGGGATATTAAGGCGCCTTTATTGAGGGGCGGTGGCGTTGTGTTTGGCCCTGATGGGCGAATCTATGCGTTCCGGGCGCCCAAAAAAGTTCGCAAGCTGGCGCTGAAGATGGCGTTAAGCAGCAAGATGAAAGCCAAGGAACTCATTGTGGTTGATAAATTTGAGCTCAAGCAAATTAAGACCAAAGATTTTGTTGATATTTTAAACAGTCTGCAGCTGACCAAGACACTCATCGTCACCGATGTGAAAAATGAAAATTTGGAACGGTCATCCAGAAACGTACCCGATGTGAAGGTGCTTCGCCATGAAGGCTTGAATGTCTACGATATCCTCAAATACAAGACGTTAATATTGCTGGAGCCGGCAATAAAGAATATTGAGCGGAGGCTGGCCGCATGATGCAATATGAGATAATCAAACGACCATTGATCACTGAAAAAACAAACATTCAAAAAGAGATTGCCAATCAGGTGACATTTGAAGTCGACCGGCGCGCAAATCGCATTGAAATAAAGCTGGCGGTCGAAACCGCTTTTAAAGTCAAAGTGGCCAACATTCAAACCATGCAGGTCAAGGGCAAGGTTAAACGCAGAGGGCGATTTGTCGGCAAGCGCCGGAATTGGAAAAAAGCAATTGTTACGTTGATGCCCGGAGAACGCATCGATTTCTTTGAAGGAGCTTAGCAGCAGGAGCACATCATGATTACCAAGAAGGTTAAACCGACTTCACCCGGGAGGCGCTTTCAGACGTATTCTTCATTTGAAGAGATCACCCGGAGCGCTCCGGAGAAGCGGCTGTTAAAATCGCTTAAAAAATCCGGTGGGCGAAATGCCCATGGACGCATTACCATCCGGCATCGGGGCGGTGGTCATAAACGGCATTATCGGATGATCGACTTTAAACGGGGTAAAACCGGTATCCCGGCCAAAGTGGCTGCCATTGAATACGACCCCAATCGTTCCTCTCGGATCGCCCTTTTACAGTACGCTGACGGAGAAAAGCGTTACATTCTGGCACCGGTTGGGCTTAAAGTCGATGATATCGTAGAATCCGGGCCCGATGCGGATATTAAACCCGGCAATAATTTGCCGTTGAGTCATATTCCTCTGGGCACCCATATTCATAATATTGAATTACGCCTGGGCAAGGGAGGGCAAATTGTTCGCAGTGCCGGCACTTATGCCCAGCTGATGGCCAAAGAGGACGCCTATGCGTTGATCAAACTGCCCTCGGGTGAGGTGCGGATGGTGCTTTTAAAGTGCAAAGCCACTATCGGGCAAATCGGAAATGTGGGCCATGAAAATAAATCCCTGGGCAAAGCCGGCCGCAAACGCTGGCTCGGGCGTCGCCCAAAAGTTCGGGGAGTTGCCATGAATCCGGTTGACCATCCGATGGGAGGGGGCGAAGGAAGATCTTCGGGCGGCCGGCATCCCTGTAGCCCTTGGGGTATGCCCAGCAAAGGCTTTAAGACCCGGTCCAAACGGAAAAGTGACCGTCTGATTGTAAAAAAACGCAAATAATAACTAAATTTTGGAGTATCCATGCCACGTTCGTTGAAAAAAGGTCCTTATATTGAAGAACGTTTGCTTAATAAAGTCAACCAGGCCCAGGTATCCCGCAGCAGCCAGGTCATTAAGACCTGGTCCCGACGGTCGACCATCGTTCCGGAGATGGTCGGTATTACACTGGCGGTCCATAACGGCCGAAAATTTGTACCGGTGTTTGTTTCCGAGAACATGGTGGGTCATAAATTGGGGGAATTTTCACCCACTCGGACCTTTTACGGGCATGCCGGAGATCGGAGATCGCGCTTAAAATAACAGGCCAATTGAGTGAAAACTCAATTGGGGTTATTCGTTATTAGATATTGGTTAATGGTTTAAGAGGAATAAAATCGGTTCTTATCTCTCATTCATTGTCAAAGTCCAATAACGAATAACGAATAACTAATAACCCTGATTGAGCGGTTGCGCTCAATCAGGGTAGTAGACCCAAAGGTTTAAACCGATGGAAGTCAAAGCTTCTGCAAAGTATATGCGAATCTCACCCCGCAAAGTTCATAAATTGGTTGGGGCAGTCAAGGGCAAGCCGGTTGAAACCGCTCTGAATACACTTAAATTCATGCCCCAGAAGGCAGCGGGAATTTTGGAAAAAGTCATCCGTTCAGCGGTCGCCAATGCGGATCAAAATCCGGATGTTGATATCGATCTGCTGGTTGTACGCAATGTCGTTGCGGATCAAGGACCCACGCTGAAACGATGGCGAGCCAGGGCGCGGGGCCGGGCAACCCGGATTTTAAAGCGAACCAGTCACATTACCGTCATTTTAGACGAAGAATCTTCGGTTTAACATAAGGAGGGAAAAGCTTGGGCCAGAAAGTAAATCCAATTGGGTTGAGATTGGGAATTGTCAAAACGTGGGAATCCCGCTGGTACGGTGGTAAGAATTACGCCGAATATATACTGGAAGACCATAATTTTAGAAAGTTCATTAAAGAAAAACTCTACCATGCGGGAGTGTCGAGAATTGAAATTGAACGCTCCTCCAAGCGTGTGCGTTTGCGGATTTATACCTCCAGGCCCGGGATTGTTATCGGTAAAAAAGGCTCCGAAATATCCCAACTCAAAAAAGACATTGAAAAAATGACGGATCGTGAAATTTCGATCGATATCCAGGAAGTCCGCAAACCGGAGATCGATGCCCAACTGGTTGCTGAAAATGTAGCGCTGCAGATTGAAAGACGGGTAGCGTTTCGGCGTGCGATGAAGCGCGGCGTTTCCTCTGCCATGCGCTTCGGTGCTCTGGGTGTGAAGATTATCTGCTCCGGCCGTCTGGGAGGCGCGGAGATGGCCCGAAGGGAATGGTATCACGAAGGCCGGGTGCCCTTGCACACGCTCAGGGCCGATATTGATTACGGCTTTATCGAAGCGCGAACCACCTATGGTGCGATTGGCGTTAAAGTTTTTATTTTCAAAGGGGAAATATTGAAAAAGGATGAAGTGGAACCCGGTGAGGCATAGTCCTTGATACGTTTTCGACGCACAATATTGATAATCTCGTAAAAAGTCAGAAAAGCAGCCTTTTTACGAGTGTGTATTGTATTTGGTGTTTAGTGTTTAGTATTCTAACATGCCGATAGAGCATCATATATTTTATACCAAACACGAAACACCAAACACTTGATGAATTCGACTTTTCACGAATTCATCAATATTAAGATTTAAAAACAAACCACAATTGTTGCGCGTTACGAGTTGCGGGTTATAAGCGTAAAAACGCGAAACTCGGATCGCGGAACGCGTAACAGGAGTCGTTAAGGATGTTAAGTCCGAAAAAGGTAAAGTACCGCAAACAGCAAAAAGGCAAAATGAGGGGTGTTGCCCGTCGGGGATGCCATCTGAATTTTGGAGAATTTGGATTGCAGGCCACCGGGTGCGGCAGCATTGCTGCCAAACAAATAGAGGCAGCGCGAATCGCGATGACCCGTCACATCAAGAGAGGCGGCCGAATCTGGATTCGAATTTTCCCGGACAAACCGTTTACCAAAAAACCGGCTGAAGTCCGAATGGGAAAAGGAAAGGGTGCTCCGGAAGGTTGGGTGGCTGTTATTCGCCCTGGCAGAATCCTGTATGAAATGCAGGGCGTTAGCAAAGAGGTGGCCAAAGAAGCATTTCGTCTGGCAGCGCATAAGCTTTCAATTAAAACACGATTTATTGAGAGGGGTGAGGCCTGATGAAAGCCAGTGAAATTAAAGAAATGAACATCGAAGAAATGCAGCAGAAAGCCAGCGATCTCAAGGAAGAGTTATTTAACCTGCGCTTTCAGCATGAAATCGGCCAGCTTGAAAATCCCCAGCGGATGAAGCAGACCAAAAGAGATATTGCCCGGATAAAAACCATTATTCGTGAAGTTGAAGTGAAAAACAAGACTGCAGAAAAATAATTGATGCTATGAAAAAACAAGGAATGAAAAGACAATTGGTGGGAACCGTCGTCAGCAACAAGATGGATAAAACGGTGGTGGTCGCTGTTGAGCGGCTGGTTAAGCATAAATTTTATCACAAGTATATCCGGCGGCGGGCCAAGTTTGCAGCCCACGATCAAGGTAATGTGTGCCAGATTGGCGACCAGGTGATGCTTTCCGAGTCCCGGCCACTTAGCCGATCAAAAAGATGGCGCGTCAGCAAAATTGTCAAAAAAGCGGTTTAATTTCAAGGAAACGATAACATGATCCAGGCAGAGACGAGGCTAACCGTAGCCGATAATTCAGGGGCCAAGGTATTGTATTGTATCAAGGTTCTGGGGGGCTCACGAAGACGATATGCCAGTGTCGGTGATATCATCGTGGTGTCTGTTAAAGAAGCCCTGCCGAATGCCAAGGTCAAAAAAGGCGATGTGTTGAAAGCGGTTGTGGTTCGAACCAAGAAAGAGATTCGCCGGGCGGATGGTTCTTACATCCGCTTTGATGATAATTCAGCCGTCCTGGTTAGCGCATCGCGAGAACCGATCGGCACCCGAATTTTCGGTCCTGTGGCCAGAGAATTGCGAGCCAAACAGTTTATGAAAATTATTTCATTGGCCCCGGAGGTTCTATAATTGAATATTTCCGATTGAATATTCAATAGTCAATTCCGGCTTGTCCGGGTTAGGGAAATCGAAAATGCTTCAAACCAAGATACAGATAAAAAAAGACGATAAGGTCAAGGTTATGGTCGGTAAGGACAAAGGTAAAATA